>JAFSQZ010000081.1 GCA_017446355.1 Neisseriaceae bacterium | reverse complement strand
TTCTGCCTTTCCAACCTTTTTCGCCGCCTTTGCTGCATCACCAATTTTATCCGCAGCTTTAATCGCTTTCACAGGTTTAAGGAAAACGCCAGCGGCAGCGATTGCGTAATCTAAACCTGTTTGCGCTTCGGCAAAGGATTTGATGTCGCCGTAAATGGGGATAAAATCTGATGCGATATCAACCCAATCAATGCTTGCATCTTGTGGCAAGCTTTCAGCTTGTGGCAAGGGTACTTCGCCAGTGTCTGCATCATTATTTGCATTTTCAGACTGGTTTAGTGCTTTCTCTACTCATTATAAAAGTTAGTAAATAACTAAAACCCCCCGTTTTTCAGCATCTTCTTCGTCACCTAATGATTCCAACATTTTCATAACGGTTACGCCGTTATAGTTAATATTGATTAACTCTTCAAATGTATATACATCAATAGGTTCTTGATAAAACTCACAGAAAGAAATGCATCTTTTCCCATTATCATCTTTGGCTTTTGGAATAATAGAAAACCATTTATCATGATATTTCCACTCAATATCATGCCCTTCTTTGATGTATTGTCGCAATTCATCTTTGGTCATTTTTTGATCTCCTGCCAATCTGTTCGTTCAAAACCACCATTTGAACTATTTGTCTACGCGCAAACCACTATCTGAAACCCAAAACGAAAAACCTTACGTTAAAACAACAATCTTCACTCAAAACAATGATGTAGCCAAGCATTCTCCCTTATTCTTGTTTTCTTTTCCGACAAAATTGCTCAACTAATGTACAATGCGTGATTTGATTTAATTTAGTTGCAAGAGAACACGCTCATGGCACTTTTACAAATTGCAGAACCCAATATGGCTGCCACACCACATCAACATCGTTTAGCTGTAGGCATTGATTTAGGGACAACCAATAGCTTGGTTGCCACCATTAAAAGCGCGGCGGCAAGTTGTTTACCTGATGAAACAGGTGAAGTTTTACTGCCATCGGTTGTACGTTATTTAGAAAACGGCGAAAAAATTGTTGGCAAAGCCGCGCTGGCACAGCAAAAATTAGACCCACACAACACTATTTCTTCTGCGAAACGTTTAATTGGACGTAAACTCACTGAAATTGACGTATCGCGCCTACCTTACCGTTTTGGCGCATCTGAAAAAATCATTGAATTACAAACCAAACACGGTTTAAAAACACCTATTGAAGTCAGCGCGGACATTTTGCGCACTTTACGTGAACGTGCTGAAACAACATTAGGCGGTGAACTAACAGGCGCGGTGATTACTGTACCTGCTTATTTTGACGATGCACAACGCCAAGCCACCAAAGATGCTGCACGTTTAGCGGGTATTCACGTATTGCGTCTTTTAAATGAACCAACAGCCGCCGCCATTGCTTACGGCTTGGACAATGCAGCCGAAGGAACATTTGTCGTATACGACTTGGGCGGTGGTACATTTGATGTATCAGTATTGGCTTTATCCAAAGGTTTGTTTCAAGTTAAAGCGACAGGTGGTAACTCTGCATTGGGTGGTGATGATTTTGACCATCGTTTATTTTGTCATATTGTTGAAAACAATCAACTTTCTTTAACCAATGACCAAGATATTCAATTGTTATTTGGTTTGGTGCGTCAAGCAAAAGAAGAACTCAGTCAGCTGCCTGAAACACGCATTAGGACAACTTTAAGCAATGGTAAAAATATTGATACCACCGTTACGCGCAGCGAATTTCACGCGCTCACACAGCATTTGGTCAGCAAAACTTTGGAATCGGTTAAACAAGCTTTAAAAGATGCAGGTGTCAATAAATCCGATATTAAAGGCGTGATTATGGTTGGTGGTGCAACGCGAATGTTGCACGTACAACAAGCCGTTGCATCATTTTTTGGACAAACACCGCTGAATAATTTGAATCCCAATCAAGTGGTGGCACTGGGCGCCGCGATGCAAGCCAATATTTTGGCAGGCAATAAAAGTGATGATGAATGGTTGTTGTTAGACGTTATCCCTTTATCTTTGGGCATTGAAACCTATGGTGGATTAAGCGAAAAAATCATTCCGCGCAACGCCACTTTGCCCACAGCACGCGCCCAAGAATTTACAACATTTAAAGATGGACAAACCGCAATGACCATTCACGTGGTACAAGGTGAGCGAGAATTG
>JAFSQZ010000007.1 GCA_017446355.1 Neisseriaceae bacterium | reverse complement strand
ATAATCAGCTAATTTAGGCAAGGCTTTGGAAGGTAAATAAGAAGCCAGTTCTTCACCATTTTCACCCAGTATATAAGTCATACCGTCATTAGCCGCCACCACATAACGCACGTCGCGTGTGGTTGCATTGGCTGATGCAGGATAAGTACAGCTACCTTTTGGGGTGTTTACAGTGGTTTTATCTACATCTACTTTATCTACAGGAATCACTGTTGAATAAATAACGGTTCCCATTAAAAGATCTTTACGCAGACGAAAGGCTTTATCACTGCCTTCGTTTGATGGATCACCCAAAGTATATGCAATTAAGCTTTGAGCATAGGTGTCGCTCACACCCAAACTGCTGCTTAAAATGGACGCGTTAGCCGTGTTAAACTCAATCACATCGCCATCAGGACTGGTGCGCGTATACACTTTGCGGTTTTTCCAGCCTTCGCCTCCTGTTTTGCTATTATGATTAGCAGCAGCGTTTAATTTTTCATCTGCTGACCATATTCTAATACGGTCTACTTTTACGCCTTCGTCAGTATCAGTAAATGTAGTTTTAAAAGCCAATACATCACCAGCATAAATACGAAGTGGGTTACCATTCTCATCTGTTGAAGAAGTGTCGCGATATGCTGATTGCAACAATATTATAGAATCACCTTTTTTTATCTCTTTGCCATTTGATGTAGAAGCCGTACCTGTTGAAGATGGTTTTTCGCCTGTTACTGTGCCAGCGAATGCACTATTTAATGCTTTTACCATTGCTTCTGGAGAGTTGGCAACAGCGAATGTTTTCGGTGTTTCTTTGCCTGCATCTGTAAATGCGCCTATTTTATCATCAGCGTTGGGTTGTATCCATTCGGCGAGAACATCTGGAACATTGTTTTTATTGCTGCCTGAAACACCTTCTTCATCAAAGCCACCATATTTTGCAGCCAAATAATAAGTGTTTCTTCCTGTTTTATAGTTATCACTTTCCACAACGTCAATGGCAAAAGTTTTTAGACGTTTATTGAAACCTGGTTGCAAAGGATTGTTTCTTGCCCAATAAGCCAATGCTGGGAAACCAGCTGGCGAATTTTGACTACCAAAGTTTTGGTTAAGATTTCCACTGAATCCTTCTTGGTTAAAAATCTCTTGCAATAAAGCTTGGGTGTCAATTTGTTCATCTGGCACATTTTTGCTTCCCCAACCATTTGGCAAATCTTTATCGTCGTGGGTATTGGTATCACCAATGAGAATTAAGTAGTTATTGCGACAAACGTTAGCAGAATCTTTGTCTATGGCAACGCTTGTTGCGCCATCTGGATAAACCACCAAAGGATTTTTCCAATTCACAATGGCTGGGAAGTTGTCTTTTTCTGTGTCGGTTAGGCTGCCTGGAATATTGCCGCCTGTGCCATCGTTGCGCGTAAATGGAACGTATTGTGATGGGAAGTCTTTATTGCGTAAGTAACGCAAAGCGGTGTAATACAATTCAGCCACTGGGTCGTTTGTTTTATAACCCCCCAAATCACCGAATTTATTGAGATAGTTGATGGTGCCAGAGTTTTTTTCGCCAAGCGAAGCATCAGGGTTTACATCAAATTGTCCTGTTGTTGGATCGATTTCTGGTAAGAATTTTGGTGCTACTTGACTAGAGTCAGTGCGTGGGTCAAGAACATACGCCATTTCACTACGCAATAAACCACCATTCACACCATTGCCTGCAATGTTAGCATAACCTAATGTGCTAAAACGCATTTTACGTGCATTTTTTTGAATTAAGCCTTCGGGTTTGTATTTACCATTGGCTTGTTTGGCGCAGTTGCTTTCCAATAAACCTTCTTTACACACCATCACATTTACTTGATAAGGCATAATGCGACCAGAAATAGGCGCGTAAAAGTTGACATTACCAGCGTTGACCAAGCGACGAATGTCTAGACCAAAATCGTGGTTGCGGAAAAAAAGCTCGGTACTGTTGACTGATAGTGTGCCGCCATAGCCGCCATACAAGAATAAGGAACTGTTTTTAATCTGTGAACCTTGTTTCAAAACTGTGCCAGCATTGATGGCATAGCTATGTGGCAAGAACATTTTGATTTGATCGGTTGTTAGGATAACAGACTTATTCATAGAATAGCGGTCGTTTTGTCCATTCTGAATTTTGGCACGGCGAATGGTGGTGAAATTTTCTGTGTCGGCTGATGTGTAGTTGTCTTGGTTGGTGTTGACACCAATTGCGCGGTTACCACCTGTTAACGCTTGGCGGAAAATATCAATCGCAGACATACTTAACCAGTTCATAAAGTTGCCACTGAATTCGTCTGCACCATTACAAACACCTATGAAATCACCTGAATTTTCGGCTTTGCGCACTGGCTCAAAATATTCTTTGGCGTTGGTGATGTATTTAAAATTAACACCACTGTTCCATTTATTCACTGGACGATACCAATAGGCATTGTCTATACCCGAATTTTGAACATATCCTGAATTAGAAAATGCTTGTGCGCCTGTTGGGTCTGATGAATCGGCAACGTATCGATAACATTTTTCGTTATCAAAATAACCTAAATATTTTGTTTTCATCACATCAGCACCAACCACTGGCTGGTTATTTGAAGCAGAATAAGCAGCACCAGCAGTTGGGAATTCTACTGATAAGGCTAGCGTTACGTTTGAACCCATATCTTCGGTTACACCAGATAATGCGCGATGGTGAAAAGGGGTATTGATTTCAGCAAAAGCAAAAAAGGGCAAAGCTAAAGCAGGAAATGCAAACCATAGCATACGGCTAATTGGTTTGATTCGTGTGCGACCTTTTTCTTGTCTTTTCATAATGTTTACTCCTGTTTTAAAGAGTTTACCTGTTTCGTGATGAAATAGGTTTGATGTAATGAAATATAAAATAAATGGTTTGATTATAACTTTTTCTTAATTCATTGGCATAGTATTTAGCCAATTTTTGACATTATTTATGCAATAAAAACAACAAGCAATAATTGCGCCAGTTGTTTTTAGGGCTGAAAATGGTGGTTTTTTGTGGGTGTTTCAGGCTGCCTGAAATATAAATTCGTTTTTCGTGGTTAGGGGGATTGCCACTTTCATCAACTCATTAAGTCATTGCGAGTCGTCTAAAAGACGGCGTGGCAATCTTCTAACTATAAAAAGCAAGCTTTGTTGATAAATCACAATAATGCAGTTTAAATAAGGAGATTGCCACGCATTAACTGCGTTAATGCTCGCAATGACGAACAATTTTTCAGGCTGCCTGAAATATAAGTTTGTTCTTCGTGGTTAGGGGGATTGCTACTTTCATCAACTCATTAAGTCATTGCGAGTCGTCTAAAAGACGGCGTGGCAATCTTCTTAACGATAAGGTGCAAACTTTGTTATAAATCACAATAATGCAGTTTAAATAGGGTTGAAAATGGTGGTTTTTTGTGGGTGTTTCAGACTGCCTGAAACATTCAATATTTTTGTCATTGCGAGCGTTAACGCAGTTAATGCGTGGCAATCTTCTTATTTAAACTGCGTTATAAAGTTTGTGTTTTGTTGTTAAATAGCAATGACGCTGGCTTTTGGGGAGATTGCCACGCCTGACGGCTCGCAATGACGGCGTGGTTTAAGGGTTTCATTTTAAATGGGGAGATTGCTACGCATTAACTGCGTTAATGCTCGCAATGACGAAACTTTTTCAGGCTGCCTGAAATATTAAGTTTGTTCTTCGTGGGTAGGGGGATTGCTACTGTCATCAACTCATTAAGTCATTGCGAGTCGTCTGAAAGACGACGTGGCAATCTTCTTAACGATAAGGTGCAAACTTTGTCATAAATCACACTCATGCAGTTTAAATAAGGAGATTGCTACGCATTAACTGCGTTAATGCTCGCAATGACGAAAAATTTTTTCAGGCT
>JAFSQZ010000080.1 GCA_017446355.1 Neisseriaceae bacterium | reverse complement strand
GACGGTCATACCTGTAATACCAATATCGCTTAACGCATCGCGCACGGCATCTAGTTTAAAAGGTTTGATAATGGCTTCTATTTTTTTCATAATGTTTACCTTTTCGCATAAATTTCTTTTTCGTCTTTTAACACGGCATCTTGAACGTGCCATTGATTGTGTTGCCAAACGCGATAAAAACAGCTTTCTCGTCCTGTGTGGCAAGCAATACCACCGTTTTGGGTGATTTGCATCACAATGGCATCGCCATCACAATCTAAACGAATTTCGTGTACTTTTTGCGTGTGTCCTGATTCTTCACCTTTTTGCCATTGTTTTTGACGTGAACGGCTGTAATAATGTGCATAACCTGTGTCAATTGTGGCTTGCAAGGCTTCGGCATTCATCCATGCCACCATTAACACGCGTTTGCTTTGCGCGTCTTGGGCGATGGCACAAACCAAACCGTCATCATTCCATTTTATGGCGTTTAATAAGTTTTCGTTCATTTTCTGCTTTCAGGCTGCCTGAAATTAAGGCAGCAAGGTAATATTGTCTAAACCTGATGTTTCAGGTAAATCAAACATAATGTTGAGATTTTGTATGGCTTGTCCTGCCGCACCTTTGACCAGATTGTCTTGAACACTCATTAAAATCCATACGTTGTCTTCGTATTCAGGGGCTTTTTGCACGGAAATACGACATAAGTTTGCACCACGTACACTGCGTGTTTCAGGCAGGCTGCCTTTGGGCATTACGTCTACAAATGCGCTGCCTGAATAAGCTTGACTTAATAATTCGTGCGGACAAACACCGTCTTTTAAGTGTACGTAAGTGGTGGCAAACATACCGCGAATCATTGGGGTTAAATGTGGCACAAAAATGAGATGTTCACCTGTGTTGGCTTGTAATTTATTGAGTGTTTGACGAATTTCAGGCAGGTGGCGGTGTCCTGCAACGCCGTAAGCTTTAAAGTTATCGCCTGCTTCGCAAAACAGTGAACCGATACTTGCTTTGCGTCCTGCGCCTGAAACACCTGATTTACAATCTGCAATAATAGGCATTCCGTCTACCAAAGCTTGTGTTTTTAGTAAGGGTATCAATGGCAAGCTGACGCAAGTGGGGTAGCAGCCTGGATTGGCAATGAGTCGCGCTTGTTTGATTTTTTCGCGATTGAGTTCGCATAAACCATAAACGGCTTCGGATAAGGCTTCGTGTGCCGTAAAGGGTAGTTTGTACCATTTTTCCCAAACCGCAGCATCTTCCAAGCGAAAGTCTGCTGATAAATCAATGACTTTTACGCCTTTTGCTAATAAATCAGGCGCATCGCGCATCGCAACACCGTGTGGCGTTGCAAAAAATACAGCATCACATTGGTCTAATTGTGCTTCTTCTGGCGTTTGAAAACGTAAATCGTATACGCCGCGCAAACTGGGGAAATAGTCGGCAATATGCACGCCTGCTTCACTGCGACTGGTGATGCTCACCACTTGTGCGTAAGGGTGTTTTGCCAGTAGACGCAATAATTCTACGCCTGTGTAACCTGTTGCGCCAACAATGCCAATTTTTAATGTTTGAGCCATATTTTTTTCCTTATAAAGAATGTTTCAGGCAGCCTGAAATTAAGAATGATGATTTGGATTATTTGCGTTATTTAAGTTATTCTGATGATTTGAAGCACTTAATGCTTTACCGTGTTTATAGGGAATAGCATCTGTACGCGCAATCAATAACAGCACGCCTAATACCATCATACCCAATGCAAAAAATACATCAATACGATAGTGATATTGGTGTACCGCATAAATGGCAAGACCAATGTAAATCAACAAAGGTCCTGACACAATAGACTGTTTGTTAATGCCGTCCAATAAAATAATCAATATGCCCGCTGCCATTAACACAAAAGCAAAAATTAAAGTGGTGGCAGGGAATAAATCCAAGCTGCGCAACAACCATAATGCACCAACAATAATTAAAAACAATGGAATAAATAAGGAAGATGATTTCATTTTGTTTACTCCTTAATGTTGGGTCTACTTCTTATTTAATTTAGACCGTTTAACAGGTTTACCCTTTGGCTCATTCGGACGCAAAACATCCACCAGTTTATCCAAAATACCGTTCACATATTTATGACTATCCGTTCCACCAAATGTTTTGGTTAATTCAATGGCTTCATTGATAACCACTTTATAAGGCGTTTCAGGCATCGCGCTTAATTCGTGCATAGCCATCAGTAAAATACTGCGTTCAATCGGATTTAAGGCATTGACATCACGATCCAAAACTGGACGAATCATCTCTAAATATTGTTCACGATGACGATTGGCACCAAAAAACAATTTTTCATATAATTCATAAACCGATTGTTGGATTTGATTTAATTTGGCAATGGTTTCTTGTAAATCTTGATCCAACTGCTGCATCAACTGATGGTATTCTTGTGTTAATTGTTCGCTTTGTTCGCTATGAATATCGCTTTGCCCTGCCAACACATCTTCTTGAATCACACGAATTTGTGCGATGTTATCTTTTAATTCACCAATAATGTTTAATTTTTCTTTTTCAATATGTTCTTGAACGTGTTGCGCAATGATATTTTGACTGTTTCCTGTCAACTCTAATTGATACAAAGACTGCATTGCAAACTCTCGCGCACTGCGGCGTGGCGATGGCAAAAAACGTTTTAACTTATCAGATTTAGTCCATTTGTTCATATTTTGCTTTCTTTAATGTTTCAATAATGGTTCACACAAAGCGTTTTTCTACAACTCCTGACACTGTGCTAATAAATTTGCCATTTCCACCGCAACCATTGCCGCATCAGTTGCTTTTTCTTGAATACGCGCATGGGCTTGCTCATCGTTTTCAGTGGTTAAAATACCATTCGCAATCGGAATATTAAAATCCAAGCCCACACGAGTAATGCCTGCACCAGATTCATTACTAACCAATTCAAAATGATAAGTTTCGCCACGAATCACCGCACCAAAAGCAATCAATGCATCAAATTGTTCAGTTGCTGCCAAATTTTGCAACGCCAAAGGCACTTCCAACGCACCTGGTACCGTTACCAACACAATATCATCATCGTCCACGCCTAATTCGCGCAATTTCTCACGCGCCACAGCAACCATTGCACTGCCCACTTCATTTGTAAAACGTGCTTGCACAATCCCAATACGCAAACCTTCACCATCTAAATTTTTTGCCATTGTTTTCATCACTATTCCTATGTATTTACATCAAAAATTACGCTTGTGGTTGCCAATCTTGTGCTGGCACAAAATCCTGCACATCGTCCGACCATTCCCACGCACCATATTGCTCATTTAACAAAGTTTTAATTTCAGGCTGCATCGCCACCACTTCACTTAATGGCAGTGTATCAAAATGTGCGACATCGGCAACATATTCATCACTTTCCCAACCACTAAAAAAACGCCAACCACTGTCTTGCTCAAAAACCGCTGCTTCGCGATACAAAAAACCAATCGCTTCACCATTTTTACTGACTTCTTGACTCACAATCGCATATTGCAAAGCTTGTGATAAAGCTTGCGCCAATCCTTTCATATTACTTCCTTAATTTGTGTATCCGTTTCATCAAGATTTCAGGCAGCCTAAAAAACAGAATTTCACGCGCATTATACATTTGTTTACTGATTTCGTTGTGGCTTTAATAGATAGAAAATCCTAGTATTGTTCACACTTTTTGCCATATTTACCCCTATTTACAACATTTTCTCAACATTCAATCCAATCATTTTTAAGCAAAACCATTTCTTGTTATACTGCTTTTGTTTTAAGCGAAACAGATTAACGTTTCAAGTGTAACGCCTAAAAAATAGAGTAAACAATATGACCAATCAGAATATAAAAGTTGGCGGATTTGGACAACGCTTATTGATAGGTATTTTCTTGCCCATTATTCCCATTATTTTGATTTCCCTATTTCCAGACGCTGGGGGGATAAAATACGTATTGATGACCATTGGATTTTGTATTCTTCCGTTGGTTATGTTCGCTCTGATTACTGAAACGCTGCAAAAACACAAAACGCTTTGGTTTTTTATTTTTTCCATTTTGATTTTATTGGCTTACTTGGCTTTAACGGTATTGACGGTGTGGCTCATTATTTTCTTTTGGGCGATTGTGCCAGGTTGCTTAATGACTTTACCCCTTTTGCGTTGGCATTATCTACACTGCAAAAAGAAAAAAATAATAACCCACAAACAGACATTTAAAATTAAACAAAAAACACTTCCCATAAAACAATAAATATGGAATTCTTTGCTACAAACATTGCCCAATCTCACATAACACTGTTATGATAACCACTTTTATTTAGTTATTTAATCCGCATTAGAAATGAAAGCACTTAGCGATTTTCTCGCCGTTATTTTGTTTTTTGTGATATACAAAATCAGCAATAACATTATTCTTGCCACAGCCATTGCTGTTGCCATTGCTGTTATTCAGGCAGCCTTTACTTATGTTAAATACAAAAAACTGGAACCGATGCAATGGGTCAGTTTTGCTTTAATTGTGGTATTTGGTGGCTTAACCATTGCATTAAACGACCGCACATTCATTATGCTGAAAACCACTATTTTGTCTTGGTTTATCGCTTTTGCCTTGCTGATTGGTCAGATAATGGGAAAAAATATTTTAAAAATGTTGATTGGCAAAGAAATCAAGCTGCCTGAAAACGTTTGGCAAAAACTTTCTCTAGCTTGGATCAGTTTTTTCTTGGTATTGGGTTTACTCAATCTATTCATTGCCTACCCTTTCACTGCTGAACGTGAAGCCGTTTGGGTAAATTTTAAAGTATATGCTTACATTCCATTAACCATTGCTTTTTCTATTGCACAAGGCGTATACATTATGCGCTATTTACCAAAGGAAAACACATAATGCTGTATATGTTTTTAGCCACCGATGCAGAAGGTAGCGGACAAGCACGCAAAGAAGCGCGTCCTGCACACTTGGCACGTTTAAAAGAGTTGCAACAACAAAATCGTTTAGTCCTAGCAGGTCCCACACCATTTCCTGATGAATCAGGCGAAGTTTCAGGCAGCCTCATTGTTGCAGAATTTGACAATTTAGACGAAGCGGAAGCTTGGGCAAGCAAAGACCCTTATGTTGATGCTGGCGTTTACGCTGAATTATTGATTCGTCCTTTTCATAAAGTGCTGCCTGAATGAATAATATGCAACAAAAAATCACGCAATTACTTGCCCCTTTAAATTTGCAATACTTTGAATTTGAAGATCAAAGTGCTGCACACGTACACCATACCCACAAAAAACAAGGTGGACATTTCGCTTTATTATTGGTCAGTGAAAGCTTTGCCCATATGAACCGTTTAGCACGTCATCGTCGTGTCCAAGAACTTCTGAACCCCTTGTTTCAAAATCAAGAAATTCACGCTTTAAGCATTGTGGCAAAAACGCCAAATGAATACTTCCAATAACTCAACAAGGAAAATTATGATGAAAAAATTACCTTTAATGCTTGCTGCACTCACTTTTTCAGGCAGCTTAATGGCGCAAACTTTGGTTACTGTTAACGGAACAAAATTAGACAGTAGCGAAATTGATCGCCGCGCACAATTATCCATTCAACAAAGTCAAGGAGAAATACAAGACGGTCCTTCATTTCGTCGTTATTTAATCCAACAATACGTTGTGGAAACCGCCATCGCCCAAGAAGCAAAACGCTTGAAACTGGACAAAACCGATGATTACAAAAACACCATCAACGATGCTAAAAAAGAAATCAAAAGTAAAGGATTAGAAAAAACACCAGACTATCAAGCCAATTGGACTGCATTAGAAAATCAAGTGCTTGGCAACTTATTTGAACTTGATGTATTGAACAAAAATCCAATCACAGCAGAACAAGTTCAAGCGCGTTACAATGAAATCAAAAATCGCTACAACAATACCGATGAAGTACAAATCGGTCAAATTATTACCCAAACCCAAGACAAAGCTCAAGCAGCCATCAAAGCATTGTCCGCTAAAAAAGGTTTTGACAGCGTTGCCAAAACATACAGCATTGATCCTGCTGCACAAGCAGGTCAAGCCGTTAATCCAGAATGGATTCCTTTGGTGGATTTACAAGTTACCCACCCAAAAATTTACCAAGAAGTTCATTCATTGAAAAAAGGGCAATTCAATAAAAAACCTGTTGTTTCAGGCAGCGACAATCAACAAATTTTTGTGGTGTACTATATAAACAATCGCCATACGATTCAAATTCCTGCTTTGGAAAATATGCAACAAGACATTGGTCGTAGTCTTGCCGATGAACGCATCAATCAAGCGATTAACGAAGTATTGCAAAAGGCTGATATTGTTCCTGCAAAATAAAGAATAAGCCATAAAATCCGTTGTTCAGGCAGCCTGAACAACGGTTTTATTATGAATCTCACCATAACGGTAGTATAGATTTTATTTGATGCAGCTTGAAACCTTTGCAAAACCCTACTTTGTACTGTTCGTCATTTTGACCTTGAACGAAGTGAAAGGGAAAAATCTTTATAAAACAAAGAATAAGATTCTTCACTTTTCTGCGAAAAGTTCAGAATGACAAGTTTTGCAAAGGTTTTAGTTTACTCATCACTTTTATTTTGTTCTTTTGTCATCAATAATTTTTGTCGTTCAATAAACTCTTTGGTACTGTCTTTGCCACGTTGTTGCAACATATAATTGCGCACCGCTGCTTCTACCACCACCGCCAAATTTCGTCCCACTGCCACTGGCACAGTAACCGAACGCACATCTACACCTAAAATATTTTCTGTTTCTATAATGGTGCTTAATCTATCCAATTGTTTCATATAGTTATCATCAGCAATCACCAAATTGATGATGAGCTCTAATTGTTTTTGTAACTGAATAGACGTTTCACCAAAAATATGACGAATGTTTAAAATACCCAATCCACGCACTTCCAAAAAGTCGCGCAATAAAGGTGGGCAGCGACCTTCTAGTGTTTCTGGAGTGGTACGCAATAATTCTACTGAATCATCAGCAATTAAACTGTGTCCACGCGAAATCAACTCCAAAGCCAACTCGCTTTTGCCTAACCCTGATTGTCCTGTTAGCAACACGCCAACTTCAAATACATCTAGAAATACACCGTGTTTGGTTGTAGAAATGGCTAAAACACGTTGCAAATAAAGCCGCAAAAGATCCATTAAATATGGACTTTCTAATTGGCTGGTTAAAAGTGGCACATTATGCGCATGACAGTATGCACGCAAATCATCGGGAACAGGTAAATCATTGGCGACAATCATTAAGGGAATGTCAAAATCCAGTAATTCATCTAAACCCGTGAAATCTGCGTTTTGCGACAATTGATTTAAATATTCAATTTCTGAATTGCCAATCACTTGCACTTGATTATGGTGAATCAAATTCAAATGTCCCACCAAAGCTCGGTGTGTGGCTTCAACACTGATGCGATTATCACTGGCACCTGTCCCTGCCACCCAAGTCATTTGCATTTTTTGTTGATTATCTTGATACAACTGACGCACGCTGATACTAGGCATTTAATGTCCTTTGCTGTTGCTTCACTTTCCACGTGGTTCACTAATCAATAACTCAATTGTTAAAATCATCAGCGTTTTTTGGGTTTGTCTGCTTGTGTTAAACGATTGACTACGTATTGCGTTAATAATTCACGTTTTTCCCAAAAGAATTTTTGAAATTTGGGTAACGCGTAAATTTTACGCACCATAGTGGGCAGATTTTGATGCAAAATTGCTGCAACTTGTGCATTGTGTGTTTCGTTACTCATCGCATCATCAATAGTGATTTGTTGATTGTTTAGGTATTCAATCACTTGTTTTTTGGCGTAGTTGTTGATTTCAAATTGTTGCATTTTTATTCCTTTCAAAAAGAATAGTGGTTTATGGGTTTCAGGCAGCTGCCTGAATGTTAGTCAAAACGTTTAATGTATTTGATTTCACCACCGCTGGATTCTGTGCCTGCACGTACAATGGCTTGGAATGAGCGCGATAG
>JAFSQZ010000079.1 GCA_017446355.1 Neisseriaceae bacterium | reverse complement strand
GCATCTGGTTTGTCGCCAGCGAATTTTTTAGCGATTTGTGCAGCAGTTGCAGGATTGCCTTGTGCAGATTGGAAATCAATCACTAAATTTTTACCTTCTTCAAAACCTTCGGCTTTTAACTGTTCAATCGCCCCCAAGCGCACGCTATCTAGTGCAGGGTGTTCCACAATCGCCGTAATCGCCACGCGTTTGGTTTCAGTGGGTGCATTAGCCACTGATGCAGGAGTGTCGTTTGTAGACGCAGCTGGTGTATTTGCTGATGTATCATTTGTTGCAGGATTACAGGCAGCCAAAAATAAAGCACTCAATAAGCTGCCTGAAAAAAGAGAAATTTTATTTAACATCATAATGATTTACCTTTGTTAAAAAACGTAGTTATCATAGCAGTAAGTCAGTTTCTTGTCTTAATGATTTTTTGCTTGGATAAGAAATAAACCACTAGAAAATAATGGTAAATCAATATTTAATTTCTCAAAATGGCATTTACACAAAATATGAGGATTAAAAGCGAATGAATAACGTGTTTGCTATTTTTTAATTGTGGTTTGTAAAAAACAGCTGAATTTTAAATGTTTCAGGCGGCCTGAACATACAAACCGTAGCGTAGATATTCTTGCTTGACAGTCAAACAAGTCGTGGGTTTATATGAAACAAAATATTTTCAAGCCAAATTCTCCACAAAACGTGTTATTCTGAATGTTGCGAAGCAAATAAGAATATCATCATATTGTTTTATAAAGAAATTATTTAATTTTCTTGGTTGTTCAACAAAATAACAAATGACAAAAGTGGGTGGTACAAAAATTTTGTAAAGATATTGTTTTGAAGAGTTTTGAAAAAAGCGGAATAAACCCTTTGCTTATTAAAGAAAAAATATGTATAATAGCTGGCTTTTCGCAGGCAAAACTGTTTGTAAGGCGCAAAAATTGATGTAGGCAATCTGCCTAATGCACCAAAAATAAAGAAAACAGATTGCCTTACTTAACGCGAGATGACATCGCGTTTTGTCTACAATGAGTAATAGTAATTTTTAAATGTTTGGAGACCAATTATGGCAAAAGTTTGCAAAATCACTGGTAAACGTCCAGTGTCTGGCAACAAGGTATCACATGCCCACAACAAAACCAAACGTCGTTTTTTGCCTAACTTGCAATCACGCCGTTTTTGGGTAGAGAGCGAAAACCGTTGGATTCGTATTCGTGTATCAAATGCTGCTTTGCGCACTATTGACAAAAACGGTATTGATGCCGTTTTGGCTGATTTGCGTGCAAGTGGTGAAGTTATCTAATTTAGGAGCGAATTATGCGCGATAAAATCAAATTAGAATCATCTGCTGGTACTGGTCATTTCTATACCACTACTAAAAATAAACGTACAATGCCTGGTAAATTTGAAATCAAAAAGTTTGACCCTGTGGCACGTAAACACGTTATTTATAAAGAAACCAAATTAAAATAATGGTTTAAAAAATAAAAGCACACTGATTAAACGGTGTGCTTTTTTGTTGTTTCTTGTTTACATCTTGAAATGTGAAATATCTGCAAAATTTGTTATTCTGACCTTTGACTAGAAAATGAAGAATTTATTCTTTGTTTTGTGTTTGCGTCTAGAATGATGTATTTTGTAAGCGTTTTAATATAATGAAGAATGAGTGAGTGAAGAAACGATAAGGGTTTTGGTTTAGATAACAATAAAAGGCTGCCTGAACATATTCAGGCAGCCTTTTGAATGTGTTTTTGTCAATTAAGCGCGTTTGCGGAATTCGCCAGTGCGTGTGTCAATTTCCACTTTATCGCCGTTTTCAATATAAGCCATCACTTGAATTTCTGTGCCACCAACTAAACGCGCGGTTTTCATTACTTTGCCAGAAGTGTCGCCTTTAACAGCGGGTTCGGTGTATTCTACTTCGCGTACGATAATGGTTGGCAATTCAACAGAAATGGGGTTGCCTTCGTAGAAAGTTACTTCGCAAACGTCTTCCATACCGTCTACAATAAAAGGCAATGCATCGCCAATATTGCTGGCTTCAATTTCGTATTGGTTGAATTCTTCGTCCATAAATACGTACATAGGGTCAGAGAAGTAGCTGTAAGTACAGTTTTTGCGAGCCAAAACCACTACGTCAAATTTGTCATCGGCTTTTACGATGGTTTCACTGGCGGCACCAGTTAATAAGTTTTTTAGTTTTAAGGCAACTTTTGCTGATGAGCGACCACCTTTTAAGTATTCGGTTTTTTGTACCACCATTGGGTCGTTACCAATCATAAATACGTTGCCAGAGCGGAGTTCTTGTGCTGTTTTCATATTTGTGCTTTCGTTGATGAAATCAAAAACGCGCTATTTTAGTGTAAGGCGTTTATAAAATCAAATGCTTAACCTTTCAGGCTGCCTGAAAGATTAAGAACCTGAAAGGTTTGTTATAATAACGAGTTAAAATTTTGCAAAACTCGTTATTTTGAGCGAAATAAAACATCTATAAAAAGATTGATTACTGTGTTCAAAAGATTTAAAGATGGGTTGGGTATGGGATTGCCATTTAATGTGTTGTGGAGAATGAGATGATCGATTGGTCAAGTATTCAGGCGGTGGCTTTTGATTTAGATGGTACGCTGGTGGATTCTGTGCCTGATTTGGCTGCGTCGGCTAATGCGATGCGGACGGCTTTGGGGCTGCCTGAATTGACGCGCGAAACTTTGCAAAGTTTTGTGGGCGATGGTCTTGCTGTGATGGTGCATCGTGTGTTGACGAATGATTATAATGGGCGTGCAGATGAGATTTTGTGGCAACGAGGATTTGCTGAATTTGTGCGTCATTATGGTGCTAATCTTGCTAATACAACGCGTCCTTTTCCTGAAACCGAAGCAACTTTGCAGTTGTTGCGAAAATTAGCGTTGCCTTTGGCGGTGATTACCAATAAAAGTGAACGTTTAGCCGTTAACTTACTGAAAGAATTGAATTTAGATGCTTATTTCAGTATGGTTGTGGGTGGTGATACGCTGCCTGAACGTAAGCCAGATGCAGCACCATTATTGTATGTGGCAGAAATTTTGGGGGTTGAACCAAAGAATATGTTGATGGTGGGTGATTCTCATAATGATATGCTGGCTGCCAAAGCTGCTGGTTGTCCTGTTGTGGGGGTGAGCTTTGGTTATGGTGATATGACACAATTGGCAAAAGATGTGCATACTGCGCCAGACGTTGTGGTGAACACGCTGCCTGAAATTTTTGATGCTTTGAAACAACACGCTCTATGAAAACGGAAAAATCTTTAAAATCTCGTGCGTTGGACTATTTGGCACGACGTGATTATTCGCGTTGGGAATTGAAGCGTAAATTGGCACCTTATGCCGAAGATGAAGATGAGTTGGACGCACTTTTAGATGAGTTGGCTGAAAAACATTGGCAATCAGATGAGCGTTTTGTGGAAAATTTTGTTCACAGTAAAAGTCAAAAACACGGCTCTTTGCGTTTGAAACAGGCTTTGAAAATGAAAGGTGTAGATGAGCAAACCATCGCATCTTTTTTGCCAGATAAGAAAACCGAATTGGCAACAGCACAAGCGGTTTGGCAAAAAAAATTCGGACGACGTGCGCAAACACCACAAGAAAAACAAAAACAAATTCGTTTTTTGTTGTATCGCGGTTTCCAAATGGACGTGGTGATGAAAGTGCTGAAAATGGATTGGGACGATTATTAAACAAAGGAAATGGCAATGTTACAACACGCACTTCATTCAATGTTTAATCCGCAAACATTGGCGGTGGTTGGCGCGTCTGACCGTTATGGCACGGCAGGGCGTAGCGTATTTTCGCAATTGCAATCACAAAACAATATTGCCACATTGATTCCCATCAATCCTAAACATAAGCTGGTTGGCGGTGTGCAGGCTTATGAAAGTCTTACAGACGCTGCGAAAAAACATCAAATTGATGGTGTTGTGGTGGTGCTGACCATTGCCAAAATTAGTGCTGTGGTACGCGAGGCGATAAAAATAGGTGTCAAAAACATTGTGGTGATTAATGAATTGGACCCTTTGCCTTCAACAACAAGTAAACAATTAGAACACGCTGCTGAAATTGCCAAAAAAGCGAATGTATCTTTGTTTACGGTGTCTGTACACGGTGTAGAAGGCGTGTTTACCACACCCAAGCATACCGCGATGGCATTTATCGGACATGGTGAAGATGTGGCAGATGGTTTAAAACATTATGCCAATGAACGAGGTATTGTATTTAGCCGTTTTTTGTTACTGAATTCACAAAATGATTATTCAGTCAGCACAGGACAATTGATTGATTATGTCGGCAATGAAGCTACGACTACGGCAGTTTTGGTTCATGTCAGTACATTAGATTGTGTTAAAGAATTGTTGAGTGCGTTGACCGCATTAGCAAAACGCAAACCTGTGGCGGTGTTGAGTACGCTTATTGATGAGCAAGAAGAAGCTTTATTTGTTCAAGCTTTAAAGCGTAATCATATTCTTTATGCAAACAGTATAACTGTGTTTCTGACAGCTGCTAAATTGATGCACACTCGTTTAAATTCGCGTGGTAAGCGTATGGCAATCATCAGCAATACGCCACAAATGGGTAACTTAATTTTTAAAACGATGTTGCGTGAAAACATTGAAGCAGCACAACCCTCTCTTGCGATGCAAACCAGTATCAATCGTCTTTTGACTTATCAACCGACACAATTTAACCCATTGGCATTACCTGTTGATGCATCACCTGGATTGTTTCAGGCAGCTTTGGAAGCAGGTTTAAACGATGAAAATATTGATGCGATTTTATTGATGTATAGCGGACGCAATCAGGGCGACAGTCAACGTCTTGCACAAATCGCCTTGCAGTTGCAGAAAAAAAGTTATAAACCATTGTTTTTGGTGTGGTTTGGTAAAGTGAATACAGCTGAAATTCGTTATTATTTTAACCAAAATAAAATTTTGCATTTTTGGCAGCCTGAACACGCACTACAAGCTTTTATCAATCTCAATACGTATCGTGATATACGTCAATCGCGTTATGTTTTGTCTGGTTTTCATGACTACCGTTATGCCATAAAAGCAGCAGAGTCTGTACGTAATTATTTACATCCTTTTTTGTCAATGGTGGCTGAATCAGTAAGTAAAATAGCGGTTTCACATTTATCCAATTCGTTTGAAAACGAATTATTAAAAGCACTAAACATTGAACACGTTACACGACATAAAACAATGCCTGCTGTGTTGTTTCATTGGAACAGCCATCATATATTTGGGCAAACGCTGACTTTAAAAACAAAACACCAGCAACAAATTTTGTTACCACCCATTACATCAGAACAAGCAAAAAAAGCTTTGTTAGCGTTAAATTTGCAGCCTGAAAACTGGCAATCGTGGTTATTAGATGCAGGTGAAATTTTGAATCGGCTGCCTGAAATTCAGCAGTTGCAATTAGAATTATTTTTGGAAAATAACACGATTCAAGCACAAGTGGACAAATGCAGTTTGCAAAAAGAATATACGCCCAATATATTCACGCCCTATCCACGTAAAGAAGAAACCCTTACTTTGAAAGATGGTCAAACGGTTTTTTTACGTGCGGTGCGTCCAGAAGATGCTAATTTGTTGCGCGAACACATTGAAAATATGAGCGATACCAGTCGTTTTACACGCTTCTTGTCGCATTTTAAATCGCCACCTTTATCATTGTTGTCGCGATTAAGTAATGTGGATTATCAACGTGATGATGCGTTATTGATTCACAACGACAATAACCGCGTTTTGGCAACCGCGAATTATATTACTGATGCCAATTTGCGCAGCTGTGAATTTGGCATTAGCATTTGTGATGATTTACAAGGGCAGGGCATAGGTACTTTGTTGTTGAAACGTTTGATTCAACACGCGCGTTTGCAAAAGCTGGATTTTATGTATGCAGAAATTTTGGCAAGTAATATAGGTATGCAAAAATTGGCGAAAAAATTGGGTTTCACGGTGAAACCCCATCAAGACGATAAAGATATGTTGTGGGCAAAATTGGATTTATGAGCATTGCGTCATTTTTGTGAGTGATTAAAAAATGTTTTTTTACAAAGGTTTTACCTTATTAAGTTAGGACAAAAAATGGCTTTTGGTTCTTTTTTTACATTATTGGACGATATTACGGCTGTTTTAGACGATATTTCATTGATGACCAAAGTCGCTGCCAAGAAAACAGTTGGCGTGGTGGGCGATGATTTGGCTGTTAATGCCAATCAAGTAACAGGTGTGCAGGCTGAACGTGAGCTGCCGATTGTGTGGGCGGTTACCAAAGGTTCGTTTGCCAATAAGGCAATTTTAATTCCGCTGGCATTGGCATTGTCTTATTTTGCGCCACAATGGGTGAAAATTTTATTGATGATGGGTGGCGCGTATTTGTGTTTTGAAGGCATAGAAAAAATTTTAGAAAGCGTGTTGCATAAAGAAGAAACGCACGAACATCAAGTTGTGAGCGACCATTTAGACAGCGAAAAAAACAAAATTATGGGCGCGATTCGCACGGATATGATTTTGTCGGCAGAAATCATCATTATTGCTTTGGGTGAAATCCCAATGAACGCGTCAATTGGTTTTAAACTGGCTGTTTTGGTTTTGGTGGGCGTGGGGATTACCATCTTTGTCTACGGCTTGGTGGCGGCGATTGTGAAATCAGACGATTTTGGTTTGTATTTAATGCGTCAAGAAGATATTGTGAAGCAAGCCATTGGACGCACAATTATTCGGATTGTTCCTTATTTTATGCGTGCGCTAGGTGTCATTGGTATGATAGCAATGTTTTTGGTGGGTGGCGGTATATTTATGCACAACGTAGACGCATTGCACCATATTCAATGGAACAGTGGTTTAGTAGAAGTGTTGGCAACCATTGTTTTGGGTATGGTGATTGGTTGCGTGGTGTGCGCGGTGGTGTTGCCGTTAATGAAGTTATTGGGTAAAGCACATTAAGGTTTTAAAACTTTTTCAGGCTGCCTGAAACCTTTGCAAAACTTGTCATTCTGAACTTTTCGCAGAAAAGTGAAGAATCTCATTCTTTGTTTGATAAAGATTTTTCCCTTTCACTTCGTTCAAGGTCAAAATGACGAGTAGTGCAAAGTAGGGTTTTGCAAAGGTTTCAGCCTGAATCAAAATCAAATGGAATAAAAAATAATGAATATCATCAGTCGCTATTTAATTAAGCGTTTAACCGTGATGTCGTGTTACGCATTGCTGGCGATTTTGGCGTTATACAGCTTTATTGATTTTTTGAGCGAAGTGGGCAACATTGGTAAAGGTAGCTACACTTTTTGGACGGCTGTGCAATACATTGCTATGCAAATGCCTGCACGCGCTTATCAATTGATGCCGCTGGCAACCTTAATTGGCGGTTTAATTGCATTAAGTCAATTATCCAATAATAGTGAATGGGCGGTCATTAAAACCAGTGGTTTGAGTACGAAACAACTGATTGGTATTATTTTGCAATTCAGTTTGATTTTTGCGTTGGCAACGGCTGTTTTGGGTGAATGGTTGGCACCAAAATTAAGTCAAAGGGCGGACACGATGAAAGCCATTGCCAAAACAGGGCAAATTTCCGCCGTTAATAATGGTGTATGGTTAAAACAACCGTATGCAATGGTGAACATCTCGTCTATGCTGCCTGATAAAACTTTATTGGACATCAATATTTGGCGTTACAACGATGCTTTTCAACTCACCGAAGTTTTGGCAGCAGAACGTGCAAAAATTGTGAACAATATGTGGTTGTTGCAACAAGTTAAAAGCAGCAAAATCAGTGAAGATAAAATTGAAGCCAGTCAACAGGCACAATTGGATTGGCAAATGCCGATTGATGAAAAATTATTAGCAGTCTTGCGCGTTGAGCCAGAACAAATGTCGTTTAGCGCATTAAGTGCCTATATTCGTTATTTAAAAAACAATGCGCAACAAACGCAAATGTATGAAGTCGCGTGGTGGAATAAATTGATTTATCCCATTGCCACAATGGTAATGGCATTGGTCGCATTAGCTTTCACACCGATTTCCAGTCGCCATACCAATATGGGTTTAAAACTCTTTGGTGGGATTTGTTTGGGTTTATTATTCTTCTTCACAGGGCGATTATTTGGTTTCACCACACAACTTTACCATGTACCCGCTTTTTTTTCTGCTGTCTTGCCGACCGCCGTTTTTGCCGTATTAGCCATTTATTTCATACGCAAACAAGAACAACGTTAATGTTCAGGCAGCCTGAAAGCCTTTTTCTTCAACTGACTATGGTATGATTTTGTTTTTTAATTGTATCTCCTATTAAATGATGACTGCACACCAACCCCTGTATCACTGGCTCACGCAAAGCCAACAAGGACAAGCCTTGCTGGTGCAGGAAGAATCATTTTTTCAGGAAGCATTGCATCGCCAAAAAGACGATTTTGTATTAAGTTTAGACAGTCCATCGTGGTCATTTTCTGCTCACGCAAAGACGCATCATTTTATTCAGCAAAACCAATTTGAACAGCGCGATATTGTTGCCAACACGCTTTATACGCCTTGGCGAGAACATCAATTTTCCACCTTGCTTGCCTGCCACGTTTTAGACACCAGCGACACCCTGACGGAACAATTAAGCGAATGGCGGCGCATCACGCGTGAACAAGGCAAACTTTTGCTCACCACATTTAATCCATATACATTTGGTTGGGCAAAAAAATCTGATTTTCCGTTTTATGCACAACTGAAACACACGCCGACACACATCATCAACTGTGCAGAAAATGTTGGCTGGCAATTAGAACATTGTCGTTTTTTAGTGTATCGCCCACAATGGTCTCAAACGTCTTGGCAACACCGTTTATGCACCATTGTTTTGCCACAAACGGCGATGGTTTATGGTTTAATATTCAGCAAACAAACCGCTTGTTTACCGCCGCCTTACTTTAACATCAATCCCATATTATTCAATCAACTGAATTTAAACACCCAAACTTCGCGCCAATCTTCATTCAGGCAGCCTGAAAGTTAAAACAATGAACACCGAAACCACACATCTCACCGCCCAAGCTTGTTTGCCTTTATTGCAGCAAATCAACTTTGAAGAAAGCACCATCATTGAGCCATATTTAAACCGTTTATTTTTTGCACTGGATAACGGTGATACTTTTATCTACTTAAAAGATGAAGAAAAACAAAGTCTAAAAAAATTAAGCACTTTACTCAATCAAGAAAACGCACCTTTATGTTTAAATGGCAACCGTCTTTCGCTGACCAGACAAAACGATTTAGAAAAAAAACTTGCCAACAAAATTCGTACATTCAGTAATGTATTATCTTTCAGGCAGCCTAAACAAATCATACAAAACTTATTAAATCAATGGTTTAGTGATGAAAAAAGTCGCGACCAAAAAAGCGCGGTGGCAATGGCATTATTTCATCAATTTATGCTTATCAGCGGTGGTCCAGGCACAGGTAAAACCACCACTGTGGCGCGTTTATTAGCATTATTGTGTCAAGACAGCGACAAGCTGCCTGAAATTCAACTGCTGGCACCAACAGGAAAAGCCACAATGCGTATGAGCCAAGCCTTGCAAAACAGCGTAAAAAACCATTTAGACGGCATCAGCAAAGACATTAAACAACATCTTGAACAATTAAACGCCAAAACCGTCCATCGTTTACTCGGTTTAAAACCGCCACAAATGTTGCCCAAATATCACGCCGAACGTCCACTGAATACCGATATTATCGTGCTTGATGAAGCATCAATGATGGATAACTATTTGTTTTATCAGCTACTTTGTGCCTTACCCAAACATTGTCGTCTGATTTTATTAGGAGATACCAATCAACTGCCAGCAGTTGGTATTGGCGCGATTTTACAAAGTTTAAGTCAATCACCAATGCTGCCTGAAACCGCTAATACAGCACAAAAAATCAAATCTTTATTAAACACCAAAACGCTGCCTGAAACTTTATATCAGCAACACGCCAAACTCACTATTAGTCATCGTTTTGATGACAAAAGCGGCATCGGTCAGCTTGCGCAAGCTGTATTAGCGGGCAACGACCAACACGCGTGGCAATGTTTCAACGCGTTTCCCAAACAACTTACCCAACAAAACACCACGCCAATCCAAATTGCACACCAACTGTATCAACAACAACAAAATTACTGGCAAGCGATTACAGAACTCCAACAAAACACCAATGAAACCAGCATTCAAAAAGCGTTTACCCAATTAGCGCAAACCATTGTACTGACAGCCACTCAAGAAGACAGCGAAACCTTGAATACTGTCTACCAACACGTTCTCAAACAAAAAAATATCGTTTCCAGCCAGCAAACTTGGTTCACAGGGCAAAGCATTATGATTACGCGAAACGACCATACGCAAGAACTCTATAATGGTGATATCGGCATTATCGTGCAACAAGATAATCGTTACTTTGCCTGTTTTCAAAACGATTCAGGCAGCATACGACAAATTCCCCTTAATCGGCTGCCTGAATACCAAAATGCGTTTGCAATAACGGTTCACAAAAGTCAAGGTTCAGAATACCAACACGTTTGGTTTATCGCGCCCAAAGACGCTAATCTGTTGAACCGCGCACTACTTTACACCGCCATTACACGCGCCAAAGAACATTTTGTTTACTTTGGTACACAAAACCTTTTTCAGGCAGCCTGTCATCAAAACAACACACGCAAAAGCGCGTTAGCTAATTTCCTTTTTCAGGCAGCCTGAAAAAGATAAAACAATGTTAAAATACCGATCACTTATTATTTCCCATCACACATTATGTCAGCTTATCAAGTTCTCGCACGCAAATGGCGACCCAAAACATTTGCCGATTTAGTGGGGCAACAACACGTTGTCAAAGCATTAAGAAACGCACTGGATAAAGGTCGTTTACACCACGCCTACTTGCTTACAGGTACACGCGGTGTCGGCAAAACCACCATCGCCCGCATTTTGGCAAAAAGTTTAAACTGTGAAAACGCACATCAAGGCGAACCTTGTGGACAATGTCAAAGCTGCCAAGACATTGATGCAGGACGTTTTGTAGACTTGCTAGAAATTGATGCCGCGTCAAACACAGGCATTGATAATATTCGTGAAGTGTTGGAAAACGCGCAGTACGCGCCCACTTCGGGCAAATACAAAGTTTACATTATTGACGAAGTGCATATGCTCTCCAAATCCGCATTCAATGCAATGCTGAAAACTTTGGAAGAACCACCCGAACACGTCAAATTCATTCTTGCCACCACTGACCCCCACAAAGTCCCCATCACCGTATTAAGTCGCTGCCTGCAATTTGTTCTGCGCAATATGACCGCACAACAAGTTGCCGACCATCTCGCTTATGTATTGGATAGTGAACAAATTGATTACGAACCCAACGCACTCGCCCTAATTGGACGCGCAGCAAACGGCTCAATGCGTGATGCTTTAAGTCTACTAGACCAAGCCATCGCAATGACTTCAGGCAGCGTTACTGAAACTGATGTGCGTCATATGATTGGTGCTGTGGATAAACGCTATCTCTTTGATTTAATGTATGCTTTAAGTCAAAAAGACAGCAGCAAACTCATTCAAATCGCCCAAGAAATGGCAAACAACGCCATCGGTTTTGATAATGCACTCAACGAATTAGCCATTTTATGGCAACGTTTAGCATTGATAAAAATGGTGCCAAACGCCATCGCGCAAGACGACCCAGAACACGAACAACTGACCCAACTAACCCAATATTTTCACAACGAACAAATACAACTCTATTATCAATGTGTGATTCACGGCAAAAAAGACCTTGCTTTTGCCCCTGATGAATACGCAGGTTTTGTGATGACCTTATTGCGTATGTTAGCATTTGCCCCTTTTGCCGCCCAAGAGCTGCCTGAAAACGCACAAATCAATCACACACAACTCACCAACCCAGCAACACTTCATTCAGAATCATCAAACAACCAACAAGAAACAGAAACAGAAGCAGAAACACAAATAGAAACAGAAGAACAAGCAGAAGAAAAGTCATTAGGCAGCGTTGATGCCAACATCACGCTGCCTGAAAACCACGCAACAACAGACATCATTTCTCCCAATGAAAACCAAGAGTTACCTACTTGGCAAACAACAGAAACGCTGCCTGAAAACCCACCCATTGTAGAAAACGCACCCACTCTTTCAGGCAGCATAGAAACAGGTTTAAATATTGAAACACATCAAGAAAATTCAGTTTCTGTGGACAACACTTCCGACACCACGACAAACCAACAAACCAGCAACCTATTGCCACTTAATGCTGAAAACTGGATACATATCGCCCAAAATATTGCGCCACACATTGGCGCAGCACATATGTTGCTCAGCAACTTATCATGGCGCGACTTTCAAAACAACACCCTTTATTTGGACTTAAACGAAAAATACAATATTGCATTCAACAAAAGCCACGTCCAACGCATTGCCAAATTATTAAGTGAACAATATCAGCAAGACATCACCATCAACATTCAAACCACAGAAAACGAAAGCGAGCAAGAAACACTCAATCAACACAACCAACGTATACAACAAGAAACGCGCCAAAAAGCCCAGCAACTATTAGAACAAGATACTGCCGCGCAAGATTTAATACGTCTTTTTGAAGGCAAATGGCAAGAAAACACACTTGTTTTACATTAAAGCATACTTGAATATCTCCCATTAACACAGTATAATGCGCCGTTTAAAGCGGATGTGGCGAAATTGG
>JAFSQZ010000078.1 GCA_017446355.1 Neisseriaceae bacterium | reverse complement strand
GTGTTATTGTTGTTTTTCCGTTGTTTTTTGGGTTGGTGAGGTATAGTTTGTTGTCGTTTTCGGACAACAAATGATTGGGTTCACTTGTTTTGAAACGGATTGTTTTGGTATTGGCAACGTTTGAATTTTCAGGCAGCTGATGGTTATTTGTTAAAGCGTTGGTTTGTTCAGTCGTTGCCAGTATTATTGGGGCTTTTCCGTTGTTTTTTGGGTTGGTGATGTATAGTTTGTTGTCGTTTTCGGACAACAAATGATTGGGTTCACTTGTTTTGAAACGGATTGTTTTGGTATTGGCAACGTTTAAACTTTCAGGCAGCTGATGGTTGATGATTAGAGCATTGGTGGTGTTTGGCGTTTGTGTTAAACGTCTAATATCGTTGCGTTCCGTAGTCGCTAGCGTTATGGGTCTTTTTTCGTATGTTTGGGGATTGATGCCAATAGTTTTCAATAACTTATCATCAGAAGTTTTCTTTGGCAGTTGTTCGGGGTTAACAACCCTAACGCTGACTTCTTTGCCGTTTACCGCATATGAGTATTCGTCTCTTGCTCCTGTTGGCAGGGGATATCCGCCACCTTGTTCGCCGTCATAAGCATCGGCTGGGTGAATTTCATAAGCACTAACGCTTAAATCGGTGAGCGTTGCACCGCCAATTGTCGCGGCAGAACCGTTAACAATTTTTCCTTTTTTGCTGTGAAAATCTTGGCGTGCGGTGTTGGTAAACGGTCCGTGTTCGTGCCAGCCGTGATGCTTGAATGTTTGGGTGTAGTTTAAATGACCACTGTAAATATTGGTTTCAATCGCCAAGTTGCCAGTTTGTTGCGAAAGCGTACTCGTTTTGTGAATGTTGTTGGCAACATTGCTGACATCACCGCGTCCTGCACCAAACATTCGGTATTTGCCACCTGGTAGATAGTTTTCGGTTTTGGTGATGTCGTTGGCAAAAGCGGTGTTTACAGAGAAAACTAATGCGAAGATAAGTGCGATTTTTTTCATTGTTTGCTCCTTATCTTCTATTACGAATCACTTCATTAGCTGGTAATTCACCAGTTTGAATTTCTTTATCAGCAAAACCATTATTCAGGCTGCCTGAAAAGTTGGTGTTATTTTCATCGCCCACCAAATCCGCAAAATCCACCAACAAAGGTTCCGCCATTTGTACGGTTTTGACCGTTTTAAACGGTCCCATCCACAGCACATAATTTTCTTTATATTGACTTTCAAACGCGGAAACTGTGGGTTTTACAATTACTTTCTGCGTCATTTTATCAATCGCAAAATACTCAATTTTTGTTTGCGACTTTAAACTTTCCGCGTTGTATAAATGAAACTCTGTGCGACTACGAATTGTCCCAAACACGTCTACATTCACAAACAAATAAACATCTGCATACTCATTTGGTACAACAGAAATCCCTTTTAAAAACAACACCGTTTGAATCAAACACGAAAAAAACGCCGCATCTTGCGGGTTCTGAATTAAAGTTTCGTTTTGATAGTTTCCCAAACCATTGATATTTAAACCCATTCCACCACGAAAGTTTTGACCTTCGTTGCGGTTTACCGAATAAGACGGCGCATTTAAAACCGAAGTAGAAGTCGTTGTTCCTGTTAAACCATCCGTATCCGTTTGCGCCGTTGTTTCATAGTTTGGATACGCATATTGCGTTCAGGCTGCCTGAAATCTAAAATTTCACCGTCATTGCGAAGTTTGCGAAAGCAAACTGTGGCAATCTCCTAACCATAGAGAAAACCCTTTAAATAAGGGGATTACTACAGTCTTAACTTCGTTAAGACTTCGCAATGACGCGTTTGTTTAAGATTTCAGTGTAGAAAATCGTTTTGCATCATTGCGATGATAGCAAAACGATTTTTTTTCATTGATGGTTTCAAATCACGCTTCAAAAACGGGCATATTTTCCAAATCGCTTTCTTCTAAATCCAAAACGGTGTCGTGTACTTCCAATTCAAAAAATTGCCAAAACAAATCCAAGTTCAATTCTGGCCAAGCGTGGTCGTCTATTGTCCAACTGGATAATTCTGCTTCAAAAATTTCTTCAAAACGTTCATTAAAATACGCCACCACTTCTTCTGGTTCATCAAACAAAGGCAACAAAAATACTGTGCAATTTGCACGCAATTGCGACAAGGTTAATTCAGGCATTTCTTCATCGGTTTTTTGCAACCATTGTAAAAAGGTTTCAGTGGGTTTTAATACTGCTGCGGTGCGATCAACAAGATACATCTTTCTTCCCCATTTCCAATAGACTAAAAAATTTCATTTTACGCATAATTAACGTTTCAGGCAGCCTGAAAATAGTATAATTTCGTTTCAAGCAGCCTGAAAATGCTGTCGTTTTGACCTTTATCAATATTTTCATTATTTAAAAAAGAAAGCAACTATGTTTACTCGTCGTTTTTTTCTAACCGCATGCACGCTTTTCGCTTTAAGTGCTTGCTCTAGCACCAGCTATTCTCCTAGCACATCAACCGTTAAACCCAAACCACAACCTAAACCTCGCGCTGTTATTGGTTTAGCTTTGGGTGGTGGCGCGTCCAAAGGTTTTGCGCATATTGGCGTGATTAAAGTGCTTAAAGCAAACAATATCCCTGTTCACGTGGTAACAGGCACCAGCGCGGGAGCTGTTGTGGGCAGTTTATACGCTTCGGGTATGTCGCCTGACCGTTTAGAATTGGAAGCGGAAATTTTAAATAAAAAAGACGTGGCGGATTTTTCTTGGTCTACACGCGGTTTAATTAAAGGTGAAAAACTGCAAAATTGGATTAGTGGTAAAGTGAAACAAGTTCCTATGGAAAAATTCCCCATTAGGTTTGGCGCGGTCGCCACTGAATTTGATACAGGAAAAATGACGGTATTCAGTCGTGGCAGTGCAGGACAAGCTGTACGTGCTAGTGCCAGCATTCCTAATGTATTTTTGCCCACTGAAATTTCAGGTAAAAAATATGTTGACGGTGGTTTATCCGCGCCTGTACCAGTGCGTGCCGCAAAACAATTGGGCGCAAATGTGGTGATTGCGGTGGATATCTCTGCCAAGCCCACAAATTTAAACAAAAGCAGTGGCTTTTTGGCATATTTAGACCAGAGTTTGAACATTATGTCTACGTCTGCATTACAAAGTGAGTTAAGCCAAGCAAATGTTGTCATTAAACCACAAGTGCAAAATCTAGGTGCAATTGGTGGTTTTGACCAAAAAGCGCAAGCGATTGCTTTGGGTGAACAAGCTGCGCGTAAGGCTTTGCCAGAAATTAAAAAGGTTTTATCACAATATCAGTATCAATACTGATTCAATAAATAAACCAAAACGCCTACCAATCGTTATTTTGAGTGTGTGCAAAAAATTTTATAAAACAATCAGTTAAGTAAGATTTTTGTTTTCTTACAAAAAACGCAAAATAACGATTTTTTAAGGCTTTCAGGCTGCCTGAAACTTTACACACTTTCAGGCAGCCTGATGTTTTTGCAACAGTTTTTCAACATCAGTTGCTGACAAGATTTTCTCTTTAAAACACCTATTGGTTCTTGTGTGCAAACCACTTAAATCGGTTAAAATTCCACGTTTTGAAAAGTTTGTCCACTGAATATGTCGGTTTCTTCCCTAATTGCGCTTTTGGCTGATGGTAAAAAGCATTATGTAACGGAGTTAGCAAATGTGGTGTGTTGTTCGCCACATCAACTCAATGCTTTATGGCAACACGCGCCTTTGTCTATTCGCACTTTATTGCGCCAACGCGATGGTTGGTGGCATTTGGTGCGTCCTGTCGCTTGGTTTGGCAAAGATTATCAACACCCTTTGTTTCATACGTTTGTACACCAGCAACTTGAATCCAGTAATGATGTTTTGTTGCAACAATCTAAAAATCAACACAATATTCATCAATATTTAGTGATTGCCAACACACAAACACAAGGACGTGGACGACAAGGAAAAACTTGGCAAGCACAAGCAGGTGAATGTTTAATGTTTAGTTTGGGCTGGGTGTTTACGCAAACTCAAGCACAATTAGGCGCACTGGCTGCTGTGGTGGCTTTATCTTGTCATCGCGCACTTAATGATTTAGGTTGTGCCACACAAATCAAATGGCCCAATGATTTGATGTGTGGCGAACAAAAATTAGCAGGTATTTTGATTGAAACGGTGCGCCAAAATGGACAAACACACGCCATCATCGGCATCGGCATCAATTTTATGCAGCCTGAAACTTTATCAAACGCTACATCGTTTCAGGCAGCATCGCGTCAACATTCTGCACAAACCGTATTAAATACGCTACTTGATGCCTTGCACCAAGATTTACAACGCTTTGCACAAACAGGTTTTGCACCTTTTCAGGCAGCTTATTTAGCCGCTCAACGTGATTTAAATCAAGAAGTTGTGTTGTTGCATGAACAAAAAATCGTTAAACAAGGCAAGGTAACAGGTATTGCCAATGATGGTGCCTTATTATTGCTAACGGAAAAAGGCGTGGAAAGTATTGTGAGTGGCGAATTAAGTTTGCGCCCACAATCCCAAACATTCAGGCAGCCTGAAACACCAGCCACGCAAAAAAACAGTTATTTATTGTTTGATGCGGGCAATAGTCGTTTAAAATGGGCGTGGATTCAAAACGCAGAAATCATTTACACCAATCACGCACCCTATCGCAATTTATCCAAACTTGAAAATGAATGGGCAAAGTATGGACACGATACGCTAACATTAGCAGGTTCTGCGGTATGCGGTGATGAAAAAAAAGATTTGGTGCAAGCCATTATCCCCAAAACCATTCATTGGTTTGGCTCTATGCCATATGCTTTGGGAATTACCAACCATTATCGCAATCCCAGTGAACACGGTGCCGACCGTTGGTTTAATGCTTTGGGGGCGCGAAAATTTAGCCCTAATGCGTGTGTTATTGTGAGCTGTGGCACGGCGGTTACCATTGATGCGCTAACTTTAAATAATCATTATTTGGGCGGCACCATTATGCCTGGCTTTAATTTAATGCGCGAATCGTTGATGCAAAAAACCGCACAACTCCAACGCCCCGAAGGATTACGTTACCCATTCCCAACCACTACTGCTAATGCCATTACTACTGGTATAATAGACGCTACGTGCGGTGCAGTGATGTTAATGTATGAACGACTTAAACAACGTTGCGCACCGCATTCAGTTGATGTTGTCATTACGGGCGGTGGTGCTGTCAAAATTGCAAATGCCTTGCCCAAAACATTTATTTCAGATAATAATGTCAAAGTTGTTGATAATTTAGTGATTTATGGACTGCTAAACTATCTTGTCCATAACAAACATCAAAGGAATGTTCTATGAAATGGTTATTTGCCACACTTGTTGCCTTAAATGTTGTGGTTTTCGCAAGTATGATTGGCTATAAATTGATGACAAAAAACAACACACCTGTTGTTGCACAAACCAATCAATCTTCTTTGCCCCCTCAAGTTATTATCAATAATACAGGTACCCCTACATTAGCCCAATCGCCTACTCAAAAAAACACAACAAGTACCGCTAAACCTGCTGGCACGCCACGTATCAACACACCTAGCACAAATAATAATAAAAACAACAATAAAAACAACAATACGTTGGGTAGTTCAAACACTGAACGTGCCAATGCCCAATACAAAGCTTGTTCGGCAACCGTCAGCATTCCCGAAGATGATTATCACCGCATTAAAGGTTTGCTCGCTCGCTTTCCACACGCTGCCACACGTCAAGTGGTTGAAAATACCAATGCAAACGAAGAAAATCAAGGACGTACACGCAGCAATATGAATGTATTGTTTATGTCAGTGAACGACCAAGATGCCAACGCAATTCAAGGCATCGTAGGGCGCTATGGTAAACTTCGTCGTTCGTCGTGTAATAAATAATTCAGGCTGCCTGAAACTTTGGATACCGTGATGAACACTTTTGAACTTGCTGCGCCAGATGGTACACATTTAGGTTTTTGGTTAATGCTAGATGATGAAGAAACTGACGGTAAAAGTGGACAGTTCGCACTCAAACTAAATGAAACAGGTAAAACATTTGCGGTATTGCGTGATTTACAAAACGATGAACGTGCATTATTTTGGGTAATGACACACGATGAGATTGAATTATTTGATAATGATGATGTCTTTTTGGGAACACTCAAACAAGGATATTTAAATTTATCTCATCAACACTTTTTGCTCACCGATTTAACAGGAAATGGCTAAATGGAAAGTTTGTATATTTTAATTCCCATCAGCATTATTTTAGCGTTTTTAATTGGTTACGCATTTTGGTGGGCAAGTAAAAATGGACAATTTGACGATTTAGAAGGTCCTGCACACCGCATCTTAATGGACGATGACGACACTTCACATCAACTTAATCAAGATAATCATCACTAACTTTTCAGGCAGCCTGAATCCTGTATTCAGGCTGCCTGTTATTTGGTAAACACTTATGAATGCTTTTTTTGCTTTTGCCACAACACGCCGTTTCGCTCCTTTATTTGGCACACAATTTTTAGGAGCATTTAACGACAACTTATTTAAAACTTCATTCTTCGTACTCATTAGCTATTACGGTTTAGGACAAAATGCCGTCTTACCTGCCAGTCAAATGTTAAATTTAGGTGCATTATTATTTGTGTTGCCTTATTTCTTATTTTCTGCACTGGCAGGACAACTCGCAACACGCTTTAACAAAGCCCACTTGGCACAAGCCGTAAAAATATTAGAAGTTGCCATTATGCTGTTGGCGATGTACGGTTTTTATCACCACTCATCAACATTATTGTTTATCTGCATCTTTCTAATGGGTTTGCATTCCACTATTTTTGGTCCCGTGAAATACGCCATTTTGCCTGAATACTTATCCAGTCAAGAATTGCTAATGGGCAATGGTTTAATTGAATCAGGCACATTTTTAGCCATTTTATTTGGACAAATTTTAGGCACCATTATGGCAAGCACCAATATGTTGTTTTTAGGAGGAAGCGTATTACTGGTTGCCGTAATGGGTTTAGGATTTAGTCTATTTATGCCATCGGTTGCCGCGCAAAACGCCAACACCCAAGTGGATTACCATATTTTTCGCAACACAAAAACCCTAATGCAACACACGTGGCAACAAAAAAAACTTGCCAGCGCGATTATCGGCATTTCTTGGTTTTGGTTTATCGGCTCGGTCTACACCACACAACTGCCTACTTTTGTACAAAAACATTTAGGTGGCAACGACAACGTATTTAATCTAATGTTGGCACTGTTTTCCATTGGCATCGCCAGCGGTTCAGTATTTTGCGCAAGAATCAGCAAAGGCACTTTACGACTAGGTTTGGTGGTGATTGGTAGCATCGGTTTAACCCTATTTGGTAGCCTATTGGTCTTTTTTGCCAACGGTTTACACGCACACAATGCCACACAAGGCATCTTCGCCTTTTTAAGCAATGGTTTTGCCTATCCCATTATTATCATAATGATTTTTATTGGTTTTTTTGGCGGATTTTTTTCTGTTCCACTTTACACTTGGCTACAAACCAGCAGTGATGATGAATTTCGCGCCCAAGCCATTGCTGCCAACAATGTTGTTAATGCCATTTTTATGGTCGCTGCGGCCTTAATCAGCGCACTGCTGCTTTGGTTATTTGACAGCATTTTATTGTTGTATTTATTGGTTGCACTGGGCAATCTCCCCTTAATCGCCTACTTAATCCTGCGCGAAAAAAGCATTTTAACCGATATTAAACAATGGTTTATCTCCTAATTCAGGCAGCCTGAAATGACTACTTTTCGTCAAGCTCCCGCATTATTTACCCTAATCGGTATCAACGTTTTTATATTTCTGGCACAAAATCTAGGCTGGGATTTGCGCCAGCAAGGTGCATTATGGCTGCCTGAAAGCCAATATTACCAAACCCATCAATGGTTGACGCACTTATTTTTACACGACAACCTACTGCATTTACTGTTCAATATGTATGCTTTGGGCGTTTTGGGTCGCCCACTCAATACCTTATTGGGCAACCTAAAATTTTTACTGCTTTATTTACTTTCAGGTCTATTTGCTGCCTTGTTTTATTTAGCGTATCCACTGTACTTAATAACATTTGTTTCAGCTGATTTGCTCAACGAAACGCAAACACAACTTTTGATAAAACTACTGTTTCACAGCTCAATGCTTGGTGCATCTGGTGCAGTTTGTGGTGTTGCTGCAGCTTT
>JAFSQZ010000006.1 GCA_017446355.1 Neisseriaceae bacterium | reverse complement strand
TATCGCCCACTTTTATATGGCCCTACCCTTTTATCGTGGTGCGATTGGCAGTATTCGTGGTGGTTTGGCGAATATGGACGTGTTGGTTTCGGTGGGTACGTTGGCGATTTTCTTGTATTCGCTGTGGATGGCGTTGGTGCAACGCAATCACTCGCAAATTTATTTTGAAGCCAGTGTAATGGTGTTGGCATTTGTGTCTTTGGGGAAATTTTTGGAAGCGCGTACCAAACGTGGCAGCCTGAATGCGTTGGGACAATTGGTGCAATTATTGCCCAAAGAAGTGTGGCGCAAAGAAACAACTGGTTGGCAGAAAATTGCTTTTAAAGACATTCAAAGCAACGATGTTTTGCGCAGTGGCGAAGGCGACAAAATCGCGGCGGACGGCGTGGTGTTAGCGGGTGAAGCGTGGCTTAATGAAAGTCATTTAACGGGTGAAAGTCAGCCAATTTTTAAACAAGCTGGCGATAAAGTTTTGGCTGGGTCTTTGGTTTCAGGCAGCCTAGAATACCGCGCACAACATTTGGGCAAAAATACTTTATTGGGCGATATGATGGACGCGTTAAATCAGGCGCAAGGCAGTAAAGCACCGATTGCACGTTTAGCCGATAAAATCGCGGCGGTTTTTGTGCCAAGCGTATTACTGATTTCACTCATCACTTTATTGGCAAATTATTTTATTTTAAAAGATTTTAACGCCAGTTTATTGCGTGCTGTCGCGGTTTTAGTGGTAGCCTGCCCTTGCGCTTTGGGTTTGGCAACACCAGCTGCGATTATGTCAGGTATGGGCGTTGCGGTGAATCACGGTATTTGGTTTAAAAATGCGGCGATTTTGGAACACGCAGGCAGCATAGATAGCGTGGTTTTAGACAAAACAGGCACGCTCACTGTGGGCAAGCCAAATATTATTGCACAACATCTTTTTGACGATTTTTCTGAAAACGATTTACTGACACTCGCCGCCAGCGTAGAACAACACGCTAACCACCCTCTTGCAAAAACCATTGTTCAGGCAGCAAACGCGCAATCTTTACCGCTTTTATCTTTAAACAACGTTCAAACCATTGCAGGCGAAGGCATTCAAGCGCAACACGATGATTGGGGCGAAATTAAAGTAGGCAAATTAAGTTTTTGCGGTTTCAGGCTGCCTGAAAACGCTTTTAACAATCCTGAAATTGCCAACATTGCCAGTTTGGTTGCGGTTTCGGTTAAGCAAAAACCCGTTGGCGTATTTGCGCTAGCAGACGCGCTTAAAGACGATAGCTTAACCGCCATCAAGCATTTAAAACAACAACATTTAGCCGTTTATTTATTAAGTGGCGACAACGATAACAGCGTGCAACACATTGCTCAACAACTTGATTTATCAAAAGAAAACAGTTTATCCAATCAAACGCCACGCGATAAACTCAATTTTATTCAAACCCTAAAACAACAAAATGCCCACGTTGCGATGGTGGGCGATGGCATTAACGATGCACCTGCGTTGGCAATGGCAGATGTGGGTTTTGCGGTGTATGGCAGCACAGACATTGCCCAAGAAAGCGCGGACGCGGTATTGGTGAAACCATCGGTATTGCAATTAAGCAAAGGTCTCGCCATCGCTCGCGCCACATTGCGCACCATCAAACAAAACTTATTTTTTGCTTTTATTTACAACATTCTCGGCATTCCACTCGCCGCTTTGGGAATGCTTACACCAGCATTGGCAGGCGCAATGATGACATTAAGTTCTATTTCCGTACTCAGCAACGCCTTACGGTTAAAAAAGAAATCTTTCTAAATGAACAAAAAAAATAAAGACCATAAACACACTATTGATTTGCCACGATTATGTTTTCAGGCAGCCTGAAAAACGACAAAAGTCCGTTATTTGTCGCAGGAATATTGCCACATTAAAACCTTTGCAAAACGCATTATTCTGACCATAAATGCAAACAAATGGGGAATATAATCTTTTGTTTGATAAAGATTTTTTCTGTCGCTCCAAATAACGAATAATAAATGCGCATTTTGCAAAAGTTTCACCCTGTGGTTTTCTCACGTATCGCAATGTGGCAAGATTTCAGGCAGCCTGAAAGTGTTACAATGTGCAACGCTTTCAAACTGTAACGGAACAAACTGAACACAACACCATGAAAACCATCAATTCCGCCCAAAATGAACAACTCAAACAACTCAATAAACTGCTCAACCAAAGCAAAATACGCCGTCAATTAGGCTTGGCGGCAATAGAAGGCGTACATTTATTAGACAGTTTATTACAAACCCAACAAATGCCACTCAAAATCTACATTCCAGAACATCGTTTGCCACACCCAGACGTTCAAACACTCATCAACAAGCTGCCTGAAAACCTACAACGCGAATGCTGTATCGTGGTTGCCAATGGCTTATTACAAAAAATCACCACACTCAATCAAGCAGACGACATCATCAGCGTCATCAAACGCCCTACTCAACACACGCTGCCTGAACAAGAAGATTGTGTGGTATTAGAAAACGTCCAAGACCCTGGCAATATTGGCACTGTGTTACGCAGCGCAGCGGCAGCAGGCATTCACAATATTGTATTAAACAAAGGTTGCGCCGATGCCTTTTCACCAAAAGTATTACGCGCAGGAATGGGCGCACATTTTCTGCTCAATATTGTAGAACAAGCCGATTTATTGGACTGGGCAACACGTTATCAACGCCCTATTCTCATCACGCTTTTAAATCAACAAAGCATCAGCCTTTATCACCACGATTTACCCCTAAAAACACCTTGTGCTTGGGTGTTTGGCAACGAAGGGAGCGGCGTTTCCCCAACACTTGCTCAACACGCTACCTACACCGTTAAAATTCCTATGCTGGGCAAAACCGAATCGCTCAACATCGCAATGGCAGCCACTGTGTGCCTGTTTGAACAAATGCGCCAACGTTTACAAGATTAAACTTTGTTCTTTTATGACTATCCATCATTGATTAAAATCGCCACAAAAAACAACACCCAAAAAGTTACATTTACTGTTTAACTTTTTGGGTGTTCGCTCACCTAATTTCTTTTCATTTGAAAAAGTTTAACGTGGACGACCACGGAATTTAGGTTGATTTTTTGCCATTTCTTGATGAGCTGCCTGTTTATTAGGACGTTCACTTAAACGGCGTTCTGCTTCGGCAACAGAACATTGCATACCTTGACTGGCAATCAATAACGCATCTTTACGTGCTTGTCCACCTGTGAAATACATACGACGCAAGTCGGCTGGATTGATTTTACCTTTTTTCAAATCAATATTAAATTTTGCCGCATTGGCAATCAATTTTTTCTGTTTCCAATACATTAACCCAGTTGCCACGCCAACAATCAATGCCACAGTTAACACACCAATAATGATGGCTGACCACCAATTTGCACCCGCAAGATAAGCAATTAAGGTAAACACCACCGCCATAATTGCCCAAACCATATAAACACGTTTTTTATCCATATTATTTCCTTATGTGATTAAACCCAATTTAATTTTCAGGCAGCCTGAAAGTTAAGCCGCCAACTTCATCACAAGATGTTTAAATGTTGTCCACGCTTTTCCGTCTTCTGCCCCTTTAATTTGTCGGTCAATTTGCGCACACGTTTGCAAAGCTTGAATCAACGCACGCGGTTTTAAACGTTTTAAGGCAGCAGGCGCAAGGGTTTGCTTATCGCCCCAAAGGCGCAATTCATTA
>JAFSQZ010000077.1 GCA_017446355.1 Neisseriaceae bacterium | reverse complement strand
GTGATACAAATCAATCAAAGCGATTGGGCGAATATTCAAACCGATTTACAGGCAGCTGGTTTAAGTTTCGCAGCCATTGGACAATTAAATACGCAACAACGTTTAATCATTAAAAATGGCAACGATGCGCCAGCGTTAGACGAATCTTTATTGGATTTACAACGCGCTTGGCAAGAAACCAGCTACCAAATTCAAAAATTACGCGACAATCCAGCGTGTGCCGACAGCGAATTTGCCTTATTAGCCGATACGCAAAAAAGCGCGTTATTTGCTCATTTAAGTTTTGATTTAAAAGAAGACATTGCCGCACCATTTATTTCAGGCAGCCTGAAACCCAAAATTGCCATCTTGCGTGAACAAGGTGTAAACGGACATTTGGAAATGGCAGCTGCCTTTACGCGAGCAGGCTTTAACGCTATTGACGTACATATGAGCGATTTAATCGCAGGACGCATTAAATTAACAGAAATGCAAATGCTCGCGGCTTGTGGCGGTTTTAGTTATGGTGATGTATTAGGCGCGGGCGAAGGTTGGGCAAAAACCATTTTGTTTAACCATCAACTTCGCGACCAATTCAGCGAATTCTTCGCGCGTGAAAACACACTGACTTTGGGTGTGTGCAACGGTTGTCAAATGGTGAGCAATCTTGCTGAAATTATTCCGCACACTGAACATTGGGCAAAATTCAAACGCAATCAAAGTGAGCAATTTGAAGCACGTTTGAGTATGGTTACCGTACCCAAATCGCCATCAGTGATTTTGTCAGAAATGGTTGGTTCTTCTTTGCCTGTTGAGGTCAGTCATGGTGAAGGTCGTGCAGATTTCGCTCATTTGGGTGGAGATGTGCCAAATGATTTAAACATTGCTTTGCAATATGTAGACGGATTGGGCGAAGTAACGCAAACGTATCCCCTTAATCCAAATGGTTCGCCCAATGGTATTGCAGGGATTACCAGTGGTGATGGACGCGTAACCATTATGATGCCACACCCAGAACGCGTGTTCCGTACCACACAAATGAGTTGGCTGCCTGATGAATGGAAAGCAAACGAATTAAGCGGTTGGTATCGCTTGTTTGCATCAGCAAGAAAAGCTTTGGGCTAAAACAGTTAATAAAATGCTGCCTGAATAAAAAATAGTTCAGGCAGCATTTTTTATTTTCAATTACTGATTCCAAATAACAGATGATTCGTCTTCTTCATACGAAAAAACATCTTTTTTCAACGGTGTTTTTTTCGCACAAGACCAAGCTTTTGAAATATCTTTTTTTCCTGTGGCTGTACAATTTTCACCTAAATAATCTTGTTCTTTTCCTTCATTATAGAAAATAAGCCATAATGCTTTATTTTTATTTGATTTTTCAAGACAGAACACATATCCCTTATAATTCTCATCACTCATTGGATAAATGGCACCTTCATGACCACGCATCACAACAGCTTGCGTTTTAAATTGACGCACACCATTACACTGCATTTTTTTGTTTTGGAGTTTAGCTTTTGTCCAGCGACCTTCCCAATGTTCCACTTGTTCAGCCAAAACAGTTGTACTACACAATAAAGATAAGCATGCGATAAATAATTTATTCATAAATCCTCCATTCAAGTAAAAGCAATAGGTAATCTCTAAAAATTATGTTCAGGCAATCCAATAAAAAATCGTCCGATTTTTATCAACGCCGCAGGCGTTGCAACTTATTAACTCATGGTTTCTTATTTTATTGGATTGCCACGATTTTTCCACGAAAAAATCTCGCAATGACACGCGAATTTTTAATTTTTATAGGTTATCAATAAACCAATAAATAGAATTGTATTTTATTTAAGTTTTTTTTTTGTAAATATTTTTGACGTAAAAACTGAAAACAATAAAACGCGTCATTCTGTTACAATACTCTTTTTTATTTAGGATATTTCAAAAATTTATGGACGAGCCGTCATCTCACAGTCTGTTAGAGCGTTTGTTTAAACGCGTTTCAGGCTGCTCATCTCCTGATAATCCCCAAGAATTTATTGATTTATTTCAACAAGCACGTGAACAAAAAGCGTTTGATGAAGACACCTTAAAACGCTTGGAAAACGTGGTTAAATTCAGTCAGCTTGCTGTGCGCGACACGATGATTAGTCGTGCGCAAATGAGTGTCATCAAAAACACAGATAATATTGAACGCATTATTGCGCACGTTGTGGAAACCACGCATTCACGTTTTCCTGTGATTGCTGATGATAAAGACCATATTTTAGGGATTGTGCATGCCAAAGATTTGCTGAAACACACACTCAATCCCGAACATTTTAAATTGGAAAATATTTTGCGTCCTGCTGTGTTTGTGCCAGAAAGCAAACCGCTGAATGTGTTGCTAAAAGCGTTTCAGGAACAACGCAATCATATGGCAATTGTGGTGGACGAATACGGTGGCACTTCTGGTTTGGTTACGTTTGAAGATTTAATTGAACAAATTGTTGGCAAAATTGAAGATGAATTTGATGAAGATGATAGTGCCGACAATATTTTTGCGGTATCCACTGAACGTTGGCGCGTGAAAGCAACTACGGAAATTTCTGATTTTAATGAATTTTTTGGTACGCATTTCAGTAATGAAGAAGTGGACACCATTGGTGGTTTTATTATTCAAGAAATGGGGCATTTGCCTACTCGTGGCGAAAAAATTGTGTTAGAACAATTGCAATTTAATGTTGCACGCGCCGATAATCGCCGATTGCATACGGTGATGGTCAGTAGAGTAAAAGAATAGGGTGTTTCATTTTGGGCTTGGTGGGTCGAGCCCTTTTTTACCAAGTGCTGCCTGAATGGGTAAAAAATGTAAAAAAGTGCTTGAAACGTGTTGTGCGTTTCAAGCTTCACGTTTGAGTGTCAGCGCGAAATCATAGAGTGTTTTTTTGTTTTCACCTGTGATTTTTGCACCCAATTCGGCGGCTTGTTTGGTGGGTAATTCAGCGGTTAATACACGCATTGTGTGCTGTGCGCTTTCAGGCAGCGTGTCGTTTTTTTCT
>JAFSQZ010000076.1 GCA_017446355.1 Neisseriaceae bacterium | reverse complement strand
TGGCAAAAAATCGTTACTTTGAGTTTACTTCACACTAATAAATAACCTCTTACTCTCATACATATTTCTATTTGATTCATTAAAAAACCACCATTCTCTCAATTAAATAAACCAGTTGTACTTTACAAATTAACATACTTCTCACACAAGACTATTGCTTAACCTGCCCTATCTTTAAGTTATAGAAATTATGGCAAAATCAATGAACCCAATTGAACCAAATCTTCATTAAATAAATAGGAAACAGATTCTTCGTTGTTAATGCGACGAATGGTTTCTGCCAACAAACCAGAAACGGATACTTGACGAATTTTTGAGCTGGATTTTGCTGCTTCTGATAAAGGAATGGTATCAGTAACCACCACTTCATCAACAGCTGAATCGTTCAAACGCTCTACTGCACCACCTGAAAATACTGGGTGTGTTGCATAAGCCAATACACGCGCTGCGCCGCGTTCTTTTAAGGCTGCTGCACCTTTGCAAAGTGTATTGGCTGTATCAATCATATCGTCAATCAAAAGACATGTTTTACCCGATACATCGCCAATAATATTCATTACTTCCGCAACATTGGCTTGTGGGCGACGTTTATCAATAATCGCTAAATCTGTATTCAACACTTTGGCAACTGCGCGCGCACGTACCACACCACCAATATCAGGACTAACCACAATCAAATCTTTAATGTCTTGTTGAAGAATATCGCGCGTTAAAATGGGCGTAGCATAAATATTGTCTACTGGAATATCAAAAAAACCTTGAATTTGATCGGCGTGCAAGTCCATCGTTAAAATACGGTCAATGCCAGCACTGGCTAACATATTAGCCACCAATTTTGCGGAAATAGGCACACGAGCAGAACGTGGACGACGATCTTGACGTGCATAACCAAAATAAGGAATAGCGGCAGTAATACGACTGGCAGATGCGCGTTTTAAGGCATCTGCCAAAGTTAAAATTTCCATTAAATTATCGTTAGTGGGTGAACAAGTGGATTGCAAGATAAAAACATCGCGACCACGCACGTTTTCCAGCAACTCAATTGATACTTCGCCATCAGAAAATTTTTTAACAGACGCATTACCCAGTTGCGTATCCAAATGATTGACAACGCGTTGCGCCAATTGAGGATTGGCATTACCTGTAAACACCATTAAGCTATCAAGAGCCATTTCTTCACCCGATTGATTAAATTGTTTTTTAAGACTAGGGAACTTCATTTTTTCCCTTTCACTTGGTCAAAAATTGAATGTCTTATTCAGACTGTGGCGATTATACCTGATTTGCTATTTCCATTGAAAGTAAAAAGGGTTTATTTTATTTTCAGGCAGCCTGAAAATTTTTCAAAATTTATCTCTTAACAACCTTTGCAATATTCATTCGTTACAAACAAAATGTAATTAAAAATATAATCTTGTTGTTTTATAAAGAGATTATTTATGAAGCGTTAACAAAGGTTAATAAATAATGACAAAAAATCAGGTTTTAAAAAGGTTTTAACTTGCCAAAAGTACCAGCTTTTACAATAATAAACCTTTATTTTGCGTTTTATTTCATTATGCCACGTTTTCAAACCGATAAATCTCTAGAACAAGCCGAACGCATTATGTTGGTGTCAGTAATGTTGTCTGATTCTTTTTCAGGCAGCAATACAATGCGCGAACAAGCTTTTCTTGCTAATCATCAAGAAGCAAAAGAATTGGTCTTGGCAACAGGTGGTGAATTGGTTTGGGAACATCTTGCGAAACGTGATAAAGCGCATACTGCCTTATTAGTGGGTACAGGCAAAGCTGAAGAATTGGCAAATCTTGTGCGCGAAAACAATGTGCAACTGGTGATTTTCAATCACGAACTCACACCCACACAAGAACGTAATTTAGAGCGCATTTTACAATGTCGCGTCTTGGATCGTGTTGGTTTAATTCTCGCCATTTTCGCGCAACGCGCACAAACACGTGAAGGCAAATTACAAGTAGAATTAGCGCAACTTACGCACTTATCCAGCCGTTTAGTGCGTGGTTATCAACATTTGCAAAGTCAAAAAGGTGGCATCGGTTTAAAAGGACCTGGTGAAACCCAATTGGAAACAGACAGACGTTTTATTCAAAGCAAAATCAATGCGTTACGCAAACAATTAGACCAAGTAAAAAAACAACGTCAAACCCAGCGTGCAGCACGACTTTCAGGCAGCCTGAAAACTTTGGCAATCGTTGGCTACACCAATGCAGGTAAATCCACTTTATTTAATCGGCTCACCAAATCAGATGTTTTTGCCAAAAACCAACTTTTTGCCACTTTGGACACCACCACACGCCGTTTATTTCTCAACGAAAACGTCAGCGTCATTTTGGCAGATACTGTTGGTTTTATCCAAAATTTACCACATCAACTCGTTGCTGCATTCGCTGCCACTTTAGAAGAAACCGTTTTAGCCGATGGATTGTTGCATATTGTAGACATTAGCGACCCTGAATACGAACGCAAAATTGATGATGTCAACACCGTATTGGCGCAAATTAAAGCAGATAAAATTCCACAACTATTGATTTATAATAAAATTGACTTACTTCCTGAAAAGCAGCAATATTTAGGTTATCAAAAAGATGCATCAGGAAAACCTGTTGCCGTCTACGTTTCTGCTCGCGACAATCAAGGTATTGATGAATTAAGAAACGCGTTAATTGCTTTTATTCAATCCATACAGGCTGTCTGAAAAGATAGTCTGCCTGAAAAATGCACAGAAATTGCTTAACTTAATTGTTTTATTTAATTTTTTATTGGGATATGTAAATTATGGCAAACACTATAAACAACATAAACAAATACCAAAAGGGTTTCACGCTGATTGATGCACTGATTACCGTAGTCATACTCGGCATATTAGCGGGCATTGCTTTTCCAACTTATCAAAATTATATGCAAAATGTGCGTTTGGAACGTGCAAGAACCAACATAGCCAAAATCACTCAACATTTAGAAAAATACTATACTGAAAAACACGCCTTTTGCCACAAAGGTGGCACAGCAACGTGTAGTGCTGGTGAGCTGGGCATCAACTTAAATGACATTATAGATGGCGATGATAAATATGATGATGTCTACAATTTTGAAATTACGGCTGGCTCAACCAACTACACCATTAAAGCAGTCCCCAAAGACGGAGAAGCTAACGATAAGCCAAATAAAAAACTGCATTTAATCTATTTTTCAACATCAGCAAGTGCTTCAAAATGCACAAAACAGGGTTATAACAAAAGCACAAACAGGATAGGAAACGGTAAATTCGAAGATCCTGGTGATTTATGCGAAGTGTTATAAGTTTTGATAACGAAAAAATCAGGGGAAAATCTTGTTTTAACAGATTTTCCCTTGTCTTCACGTTTATTTCATAAGGATATGGTGATGCACAAAACCAATGGATTTAGCTTAATAGAGCTGATGATAACGGTGATTGTGCTGACCATTTTAAGCAGCATTACCTATGCTATTTATCAAAACTACTCACGAGAACGCCGTCTACAAGCTGCATTAAGTGCGATGATGGAAAATGCGCAAGCTTTAGAACAACATTATAGCCAGCGTGGTAACTTCAAGAAAAACAGCACCACTTGGGTTGATCTTCTCCACACGCAAACCAGTCATTTTTGCATCAAAATGCAAGGCAATCCACGTGGCACAAACAACAATCATCAATATGCTATGAAAGCTGTTGCTTTGGATAAAAATATTGAACCACGTGTTTTGGTCATTAACCAAGACCAAACCGTGCAAATCTGCGAAAGCAGCAGCTCTATTTGCGATGATGCACGTTTTTTCAGTAACGCTGCACGCGCTGACAAAAATTGCACACATTATCGCTAATATTTTCACGCACACAAAAAGCTGCCTGAAACTTTTCAGGCAGCCTTTGTGTTAAAATTCCCCCATTTTTTGAAAAGACAACAGGCAAAATTATGGCAGGCAATACTTTCGGACAAATCTTCACCGTCAGCACTTTTGGTGAAAGTCATGGTGCAGCATTAGGTTGTATTATTGACGGTTGTCCACCCAATTTAAGCTTGTGTGCAGCAGATATTCAAGCCGATTTAGACAGACGAAAACCAGGCACCAGTCGTTATGTAACGCAACGCCGCGAAGCCGATGAAGTAGAAATTTTATCTGGCGTATTTGAAGGGAAAACCACAGGAACCCCTATTGCTTTGCTGATTCGCAATACTGACCAACGCAGCAAAGATTATGGCAATATCGCACAACAATTTCGTCCAGGACACGCCGATTATACTTATTGGCATAAATACGGTATTCGTGATTATCGCGGTGGTGGTCGCTCATCTGCTCGCGAAACCGCTGCACGCGTTGCGGCTGGTGCTGTGGCAAAAAAATGGTTGCGCGAACAATTTCAAACCGAAATTATTTGTTATGTTACCCAAATCGGTGAAAAAATCATTTCATTTGAAGACGAATCTTTGATTAACCAAAATCCCTTTTTCGCTGCCAATCAATCGCAACTTGCTGATTTAGAAGATTATATGGACAGCATACGCAAAGATTTAGACAGCATTGGTGCCAAACTCCATTTAGAAGCGCGACATATTCCTGTTGGTTTAGGCGAACCTGTTTTTGACCGTCTTGATGCCGATATTGCACACGCTTTAATGTCTATCAATGCCGTCAAAGCCGTAGAAATTGGCGATGGTTTTGATGTGGTTACACAACGCGGCAGTTATCACGGCGATGAACTCACACCCAATGGTTTCAAAAGCAATCATTCAGGTGGTATTTTAGGAGGCATTTCCACTGGACAAACCATTTGCGCCAATTTTGCCATTAAACCTACCAGTTCCATTGCCCAAGAGCGCGACAGTATTGATGTTGCAGGCAATCCTGTAAAATTGGCCACACATGGACGACACGACCCTTGTGTCGGTTTGCGCGCAGCCCCTATTGCCGAAGCAATGGTGGCGTTAGTCTTGATGGATCACGCTTTGCGCCACAGAGCGCAAAATGCCCAAGTACACGTATCAACACCCAATATTGGTCAATAATGTTTCAGGCTGCCTGAAAAATATTTTGTTATACAAAATGGAATAAAAAATGAAATTAAAATTTGCGTATCTTTTTGTTTTATCAAGTATTCTATCGCATACGGCGATTGCACAAAGTGCGGAAGATTATTTAAAACAGGGAATGGACGCTTATAAAAAAGATAATTTTACACAAGCGGCACAATTGTTTGAAAAAGCGTGTCATGGTGGTGAAGATCAGGCTTGTTTAAATCTCGGTAAATTTTATCGATACGGTACTGGGGTTGAACAAAATTCAAATAAAGCCGATGAGTTGTTCAAAAAAGGTACAGAAAACAGACAAAAAGAATGCAATAACAAAAATATGAACGCTTGCGAAAGGCTTGCAGACGCTTATTATGAAGAAAATGATTTTCATCACGCCACACCACTTTACGAAAAAGTTTGCAATAGTGATGGTAATCCCAGAAGTTGCCAAAATGCTGCTGCCGCTTATTTAACCGAAGAAGGGGTTGAGCGTGATTTAAAAAAAGCACATCAATACGCTAAAAAAGGTTGCGACCAAAAAGCAGAAGAGTCTTGTCGTGTGTTGAATGTGATTAAGGATATACAAAACGATAAAGACTTTAAAACTTTTAGCGAAAAATGTTTATTTACCAAAGACAATGTAAGTTGCTTAAAATATGCTTTTCGTTTAGAACAATTGTGCAATAAAAATCAGTATGGAGCATGTCATATATTAGCTATGAGCTATGCATATAATACTACGCCAGCAATTCGTCCCAACGAAGAAAAAGCCAAAAAACTATATGAAAAAGCCTGCAAGGGGACAAATAACAAAATTTCTGAAATTTGTAAGGATTTCAAATAATTTTCAGGCTGCCTGAAAACATTATTCAATATCTGATAAAGAAAAAAGAAAATGACTGATTTTAAAGAACAATTAGCACAAGGTTTGCAAGAAATGGGCTTATCTTTGCCCAAAACCCAGCAACTTATGTTGTTAGAATACGTGGCATTACTAAAAAAATGGAATAAAACCTACAATCTCACGGCACTTCGCAACGAAGACAAAATGATTAGCCATCATTTGTTAGACAGTTTAACCCTATTACCCTACGTAAAAAATGCGAAAACCTTGATGGACGTAGGCTCTGGTGGTGGTATGCCAGGTATTCCTACGGCGATTTGTTGCCCTGATTTGCACATTACTTTACTGGATTCCAACACCAAAAAAACCACATTTTTGCAGCAAGCCGTGATTGAATTAGGTTTAAAAAATGTAACCATAGCCAGTGGACGTGTAGAAACCATACACGATAAAAAAGTAGACGTGGTAACATCACGCGCTTTTGCAGAATTACACGATTTTATTGCACTGACCAAACACTTACTCAATGAAAACGCTTATTGGGCAGCAATGAAAGGTGTATACCCTTACGAAGAATTGGAGAAAGTTCCCAATAATATTGAAGTTTATCAAATAGATAAATTAACTGTGCCACAGCTTGCTGCTGAACGCCATATGGTCTTAATGCGTCCAAAAAAGGAAAATGTATGAGCACACATATTATTGCAATTGCCAACCAAAAAGGTGGTGTAGGGAAAACGACTACTGCTGTCAATCTCGCTGCTGCGTTGGCGTTGAAAAAGAAAAAAGTATTGCTGGTGGATTTAGATCCACAAGGCAATGCCACCACAGGCAGTGGCATCAATAAAAGCGACATTCAGACAGGTGTTTATCAAGTTTTATTGGGCAACTGTGATATTCAGGCAGCCAAATTATTCAGCAAAACAGGTCGTTACGATGTTTTACCTGCCAACCGTGAATTAGCTGGTGCAGAAGTAGAATTGGTGCAAGAAATTGCCCGCGAAACACGTTTAAAAAACGCTTTATCCGCCGTTAAAAAAGACTACGACTTTGTTTTAATTGACTGCCCCCCTACTTTAACCTTGCTGACACTCAATGGTTTAGTGGCTGCTAAAGACATTCTCGTGCCAATGACTTGCGAATATTATGCATTAGAAGGAATAAGCGATTTAATTGCAACTGTACGTAAAGTTCGTCAAGTCATCAATCCCAAATTAGATTTTATCGGCGTGGTGCGCACGCAATACAGCAACAAAAGCTTATTATCTCAAGAAGTCAGCAAACAACTACACGAACATTTTGGCAAGAAGCTGTTTAACACCATTATTCCACGCAATGTTCGTCTTGCTGAAGCCCCCAGTTTTGGACAATCTGCTATTCATTATGACCCAAAAGCCAAAGGTTCTATCGCTTATTTAGAATTGGCTAATGAACTGTTGGCATGCTATCGTAATGAAAAAAAGGGGGAGTGATGAATAATGGGGCTATACAAAATTAGCCCCAAAAATTGCTCACTCAACGCGCTTTTTACAAGGTTTTAAGTGCTTGTTTTGGTATGATGGTTCAATACAAACATACACGCTAAAACTTTGCAAAACCTACTCTTGCATTTATCAATTTTTTTGATGTTTTACAAAGAATTTCTTTATAAAAATAATATTTCAGGCAGCCTGATCTCTATCTATTTATAGGTTAAAACCTTTGCAAAACTCGTCATTCTGAACTTTTCGTAGAAAAGTGAAGAATCTTATTCTTTGTTTTATAAAGATTTTTCGCTAACACTCAAAATGATGAATGATAAAAAGTAGGGTTTTGAAAAGGTTTCAGGCTGCCTGAAAATTTATAAAAAGTCCGTTCTCCGCAATTAGGAGATTACCACGCATTAACTTCGTTAATGCTCGTAATGACTGCATCTTTTTTTCAGGCTGCCTGAAAATTTATAAAAGTCCGTTCTCCGCAGTTAGGAGATTACCACGCATTAACTTCGTTAATGCTCGTAATGACTGCATCTTTTTT
>JAFSQZ010000075.1 GCA_017446355.1 Neisseriaceae bacterium | reverse complement strand
ACGACGACTATACTCAAAATCAATATCACCAATAATGCCTCCGCCCATTTTTTCAAGTGCAATATTGCGTGCTTGTTCATGACTAATGTACTGTGTATTTTGCTGATGATTGGCAATCTTTTTTTTCACCACTCCTGGTTTAGCTTCAAAAACCACTTGTTCTTTTGCCAAAACAGGTGTTGCAAGTGTTGTTAAAACAGTTGCTGCCAATAATGCTTTTGTGTTTGTGTTCATGGTTTACTCCTCATATCAAATACCATCAGTTATTTACTGCTTGCAAATAACGCGCGCATTGTAAATCACTTTATTGCTGCATAACATTAAAATCAGTAAAGATGATTGTAATAAATTGTTACTTTTCAGGCAGCCTGAACACATTGGCTATTTAAAACATAAAGAAACTTCGTTTGCAAAAACTTATCAGAAAGCATTTTGTAAACAATCAGAAAAACGCTATAATTTCGCGGATTTTTATTTCTCATACACTTTAAAAGATAAGGAGCATTTTGTGAGTGCCATTCTTGATATTTTCGCACGTGAAATTTTAGATTCTCGTGGTAATCCAACTGTTGAATGTGATGTTTTACTGGAAAGCGGCGTGATGGGTCGTGCAGCCGTACCAAGCGGTGCGTCCACTGGTCAACGTGAAGCTTTAGAATTACGCGATGGCGATGCTGCGCGTTATTTAGGCAAAGGCGTATTAAAAGCTGTTGAACACGTAAACAATGAAATTGCAGAAGCTTTAATCGGTATTGATGCTTCCGAACAAGCTCATATTGACCAAATAATGTTGGATTTAGATGGCACAGACAATAAAGCCAATTTAGGTGCGAATGCAACTTTGGCAGTGTCTTTGGCGGTGGCTCGCGCAGCAGCTGAAGATGCTGGCTTACCTTTATATCGCTATTTAGGTGGCGCAGGTCCCATGGCATTGCCTGTTCCTATGATGAACGTGATTAACGGTGGCGAACACGCCAATAATAGCTTGAATATTCAAGAATTTATGATTATGCCTGTTGGCGCGAAAAGTTTCCGTGATGCTTTGCGTTGTGGCGCAGAAGTCTTCCATCACTTGAAAAAATTATGCGACAGTAAAGGTTTTCCAACAACTGTTGGCGATGAAGGAGGTTTTGCACCTAACTTAAATACCCACGAAGAAGCCTTGCAATTGATTGCCGAAGCCGCTGAAAAAGCAGGTTATAAAGTGGGCGAAGACATTTACTTTGCTTTGGATTGCGCATCTAGCGAGTTTTATAAAGATGGTAAATACCATTTATCAGCTGAAGGTAAAGCTTATACCAGTGAAGAATTTGCAGATTATTTAGCAGGATTAGTTGCCAAATATCCAATTATTTCCATTGAAGATGGTATGGACGAAAACGATTGGGCAGGCTGGAAACATTTAACTAAAAAACTAGGCGATAAAGTACAATTGGTCGGCGATGATTTGTTTGTAACCAATCCAAAAATTTTGGCAAAAGGCATTGAAGAAGGCGTTGCCAACGCGTTATTGGTGAAAGTCAATCAAATTGGCACGCTGTCTGAAACTTTAAAAGCTGTTGATTTAGCCAAACGTCATTGCTACACCAGCGTAATGAGCCATCGTTCAGGCGAAACCGAAGATTCAACCATCGCTGATTTAGCAGTTGCAACCAATTGTATGCAAATCAAAACAGGTTCATTAAGCCGTTCAGACCGTATGGCAAAATACAATCAACTTTTGCGTATTGAAGAGGAATTGGGCGAATCAGCTTACTATCCTGGAAAAGCTGCGTTCTACCATTTGAAAAAATAGTTCCCCCTTTTCAGGCAGGACGGATTAAAGTTTAATGCGTTGTACATAAACACTTTAATCTGCCCTGCCTGAAATAATATTTCAATAAATGCTGCCAGTTAAAATCATTAGGCGCGCACAAAAGGATTATAACGTTTCTCATGTCCAATAGTCGTTTGGCGACCATGTCCTGAAATAACTGTTGTGTATTCAGGCAGCGTATAAAGTTTTTGACGAATATTACGCAACAAATCATCGTGATTACCGCGTGGAAAATCCGTGCGTCCAATACTTTCAAAAAACAATACATCTCCTGCAATCAATAAATGTTCACTGGCGCAATAAAACACAAGATGTCCAGGCGTATGCCCAGAAATATGCAATACTTGAAATTCATAACGACCAACATTCAAAATATCACCTTCGTTCAAATAACGAGTAGGGACAAATGATGGTGTGTATTGCCAACCATATTGTGCCGTTATTTCAGGCAGCGATTGAAAAAGAAATTCATCATCTTGATGTGGACCTAAAACAGGCGTATTTTCATATTGCCACCAGTCTGGCACACCTGAAACATGATCTAAATGACCGTGAGTCAGCCAAATACCACCAACACTCAACCCCAGTTTAGCAACTTCTGCACGAACAACATCAACATCTCCACCCAAATCAGTAAGCACCGCTTGACGCGTTTCATCGTCCCAAAGCAACAAACAATTTTGTCTAAAAGGCGTTACCGAAAAACATTGAATATTTAAAGCCATTGATTTTCCTAATACCATATCCAAGCGACCGTATTTCAGGCAGGATAGTAAAGTTTCAAGTACAACACTTGTGTTAAAGAACTGATAATGCTTGATATGTTAAGCCAATTTGTATTTATTCGCAAAGTTGATGGCATCAAAGCGAAATCATTAGACTAGCAAACACCGAAAGAAGTATTTCAACAACACTTAAAGTGTTGCACTTGAATGTTTAATCTGCTTTTTTTATTTTTATTACCTCTGTTAATAGAAAAATTTTGTTATCGGTTAGTTATTTATATGATTTTCAGGCAGCGTGTTTTATTTCATAGCTGCCTGAAAAAGCAAAACTTCACTATAATACGCGTTTTCCCACTTTTTTATACAAGGATAACATAATGAGTAAAAAAGCCATTGCCACCAAAGAAGCTCCAGAAGCCATTGGTATTTATAGCCAAGCTATTGCAGCAAGGAATACTGTGTATTTAAGCGGACAAATTCCTTTGGTGCCAGAAACGATGCAATTGGTTAGCGATGATTTCAGTGAACAAGCGCATCAGGTGTTTCGTAACTTACGCGCCGTTTGCCAAGCTGCTGGCGGTGATTTAAACGATATTGTTAAACTCAATGCTTACTTAACCAATTTGGCTGATTTCGCTAAATTTAATGAAGTGATGGAACAATATTTCACTCAACCTTATCCAGCACGTGCTGCTGTTGGCGTATCGGCTCTACCACGTGGCGCACAAGTTGAAGCCGAAGCAGTAATGGTTTTAAGCGTTTAATCGTTTATCCACATTTTCATTGATTTCAGGCTGCCTGAAACGTTAATACTGTTTACAAAATGTCTTTATCTCAAATACAAAAACTGGCGACACAAACGCTGTTTGCCGTAGAAAATGGCAACAATCTCTCTGATTATTTGGCGCAACTTGTGCTGCAAAATCCTGATTTAAGTGCGCAAGATAAGGGAATGTTGCACGATATTGCTTTTGGTTATCAACGTTTTTCAGGCAGCCTGAAATTTATGTTGCACAAAATGCTGAATAAACCCATTAAAAACAAAGAACTAGAATATTTTTTATTGGTCGCTTTATACCAACTTAATCATACACGAAACGCACCACACGCGGTGGTCAACGAATGCGTGCAACATATTGGTCAAGTCGGACGCGGTCAATACCGTGCATTTGCCAACGCCATTTTGCGCCGTTTTCTGCGCGAACGTGAACACTTAAATAAAGCTTGCCAGCATCATAACGTTGCTAAATACAATTTACCAATTTGGTTACAAAAAACCTTACAAAAACAATATCCTAAACATTGGCACACTATTGTCGCTGCCTTTTTAACACACCCACCATTAACTTTACGCGTCAATCGCCGTCATCTTAATGCGCAACAATATTCAGACATATTAAACAAAAATGGTTTAGACGGAACCCTATTAGACGACTACGCCATTAAACTAAATACGCCCGTTTCTGTGGCACAATTACCACATTTTCAAGATGGCTGGGTATCGGTGCAAGATTTTGGCGCACAGCAAGCCGCGCCTTTGTTGCAACCGAAAAATGGCGAACGAATTTTAGATGCTTGTGCCGCGCCTGGTGGCAAAACAGGACATTTATTAGAATTAGCCGATTGTGAAGTGATTGCATTAGACATTGATGAAAAACGATTATCGCGCGTTGCCGAAAACTTAACGCGTTTAAATGTTCAGGCAGCCTTACACACCGCGCCCGCACAGGATTTAGAAAAATGGTGGGACGGAAGATTATTTGATGCTATTTTAGCCGATGTCCCTTGCACCGCCTCTGGCACCATTAAACGCAATCCAGACATAAAATGGCTACGCCGCATAGGCGATGCCCAAAAAACCGCACAACAACAAGAAATCTTGTTGGATAACTTATGGACAACATTAAAACCACAAGGACGCTTTTTATTGGCAACTTGTTCCTTGTTTGATGAAGAAAATAGTATACAATGTCAAAAGTTTTTGGCACGACATTGTGATGCAAAATTGATAGAAGAAAAAATGATTTTGCCCAGTGAAAAACAAGATGGTTTTTATTATGCACTTATGGTTAAAAAAACATAAACTTCACACCTTATTCAACAAGCTGCCTGAATACTTTTCAGGCAGCATAAAATGCGTGCATAAACTATCAAGCCTGGTTCTATGTTTTGTTTTACTCACACTGATTTCACACCAAGCACTTGCCGAAAGCATCAACATCACACGCCAACAAGCCAGCATCACCCCATCAGGACAATTATCCATCAGCACACGTTTTGAAACACAACTACCCGAACCATTAGAAAACATATTAAAACAAGGCGTATCCATTCACTTTACACTCGCTTATCAACTGGAACGTCCACGTTTTGCATCCTATCGTTTCAAATTAAATCAACTCCTTAACAACAACCCCACCATCAACTATCGCTTATCCTACCACCCACTCACCAATCGTTATCGTGTTGGTATGGGTACATTTTCCACCGAATACCACTCATTAAATGCTGCCTTAAAAGCCATCGGATCAGTTGTTAACTGGACGATATTGCCCACCGATACACTAAACCCCAATAATCCAAGCGAAGTAAAAGCCAGCGTGCGACTAAATTTAAGTACCAACAAACTACCCAAGCCTTTTCAAATCAACACCTTAAACTCAAAAGATTGGCATTTAGATTCAGGCTGGCAACCCTTGATGATTCAATAACAAACACACCCAAACAACACAAACAATCACTATGCGTTTTTTCTTAATTTTCAGCAGTCTTTTTGCGGTCATCGTGCTGTCTTTACTCGCACGCTCCACCGACAACAACAGCATTTTCGCGCCCTATTTTTGGGTATTTGCCAGCTGTGCCACACTATTATCCATCGTTTTATTCGCCACCATTTTGCGTTATTTATGGTTACTTTTTCTCAACAAAAAACATCAAGTATTTGGTTCACAAATCACACGACGCTTGGTAACGGTATTTATTTTGGTAACCGTCTTACCTGCACTTTTTTTACTACTGGTTTCTGCGCAATTTATCGTTTACAACATCAACTCTTGGTTTGACGACAACACCAAACAAGCACTGTCGCGCAGCTTAAATTTAAGCAAACAAGCCCTAGACAACGCCGTTGCACAGTCCAACAACCAAGCCATTATCATCAAAAACCACATCACCGACTTATCCAATCAAAATCAACCCCTGTCCAACGCACTAAACAGCACAGAAGCACAAAGCTTTGACCAAATCATTATTTGGCAACCACACAAAAACACAAGCACCCCACTAGCACAAAGCAATCCAAACCAACTCGCTCAACCAGAAATAGACGACAACATACTCACCACTTTACAACAACAACACAATATCCAATATTCAGAACAAATTAACCACACACTTTTTGCCAGCACTTGGATCAGCCTGCCTGAACAACAACTGTTACTGTTTTTTCGCCAAAAAATCCCCAATGAAATCGCCAAAGATGCCCAACTCATAGAATCCGCTTGGCACAAATACGCCGAATTAGCTTTCGCCCAAAAAGGTTTACAAACATTTTTCGTCATCACCCTAACCATTGCAGGCATATTAGCCGTACTGCTTGCACTCACCCTAGCCCTATATTTTTCGCGCAAATTCACCGAACCCATACTCCTTTTAGCACAAAGTGCGCGTGCCACCGCCAAAGGCGATTTCAGTCAACACATTCACACCCAACAAAAAGACGAATTAGGCAAGCTCATCAACCTATTTAACCATATGAACAAACAGCTATCCCTTGCCAAATCAGCAGACGAACAACATCGCAACCAAATAGAAGCCGCACACTACTATTTAGAATGCGTACTTGCCAACTTACACACAGGCATTGTGATGCTAGACGCATCAGGCAGCCTGAAAACCTTTAATCAAAGTGCGCAAATCATTTTAGATGTACCACTATCCCCTTTACTTGGACAAACACCAGCGCAATGGCAAAACCTATCACCACAACACTTTGAACTCACACAACTTTTTCAATCAATGCTCAACGAAGAAGATCACAGTGAACTCACCTACAACGCCCCAGATGAAACACGCATTTTATCGGGCAAAACCATCAAGCTGCCTGAAGAAAATGACAACGACATTATGTTGGTATTTGATGACATCACCACACTTGTCAACGCACAAAAAGAAGCCGCTTGGGGAGAAGTCGCCACACGATTTGCGCACGAAATCCGCAATCCCCTAACCCCCATACAACTTTCCGCAGAACGCTTAACACGAAAACTACACAACAAACTTTCCACAGAAGATGCCAACATTTTAACCAAATCCACCAACACCATTGTCAAACAAGTAGAAGCCTTACAAAAAATGGTAACCGCTTTTCGCAACTATGCCCGCGCACCCAGTCCACATTTTGAACCACTGGCATTAAACCAGCTCATTGAAGAAATTCTGGTATTATATGAAAGCATCAACTGTCAATTCAGCAGCGAACTTGCCGAAACGCTGCCCACCATCAATGCAGACCACACCGCCATACGCCAAGTCTTGCACAACTTATTAAAAAACGCTGCTGAAGCCGCTGCCGATGCCCAAGAACCACTTGTTAACATAAACACCCAATATGATGAACAAACAAACACCATTATTATAAGCATCTGTAATAACGGCAAATCGTTCAGCAAAGAAATGTTGAAAAACGCTTTTGAACCCTATGCCACAGACAAACCAACAGGTACAGGATTAGGTTTACCTGTTGTCAAAAAAATCATAGAAGAACATTCTGGAAAAATTAGTATAAATAATCTAAATAAAATAAATGGAGCTTGTGTTATAATTACCCTGCCTGCATTATCGGCATCTTAAATTTGAACGTTTTGAACGTTTTGAACGTTTTGAACGTTTTGAACGTT
>JAFSQZ010000074.1 GCA_017446355.1 Neisseriaceae bacterium | reverse complement strand
CCAGAAGAAGCGCGAGAATTATTTATTCGTGGCGCATTGGTGGCACAAGAATGCACATTAAAAGCCAATTTTTTTATTCATAATAAAAATTTAATTAAAGAAATTATTGAGTTAGAAAACAAATCCAGAAAACAAGACGTATTGGTTGATGACGAAGTTTTGTATCAATTTTACAACAATGCCATTGACCAATATTATGTTTCAGGCAGCCTGAATATTCCCATTGCCGATATTCGCACGTTTGAAGCGTGGTTAAAACAAGCCGAGCGTGAAACACCAAACCTTTTATTTTTAAATAAAGAAGATTTGATGCAACACGCCGCCAGCCACATCACCGAAGAACAATTTCCTAAATTTTGGAAAACCGAAGACGGTAAATTCAAATTATCTTACCGTTTTGAACCGCATCACATTATGGACGGTGTAACCCTTACTTTGCCTTTAACCGTATTAAATCGCATCAATATCCACCGTTTAGAATGGTTAGTGCCTGGTATGATACGCGAAAAAATCACTTTGCTTATCAAAGCCTTACCCAAACAAATTCGCCGAATTTGTGTTCCTGTACCTGATTTTATTACCGAATTTTTAAGCCAAAATCCCGACCAATCCGCCCCCATTTTGCCGCAACTTGCCCACGCCATCGCCAAAAAAGCAGGCGATATGCGCCTTTTGGAACAAATCAATTTAGACGAATGGACGGCTTTCAGGCTGCCTGAACACTGTTATTTCAATTTACAAATTATTGATGATGGCGGTCAAGAATTGGCAATGGGACGCGATTTAATTCAATTACAACAAGAACTTGGACAAATTGCTAGCCTATCTTTTAGAGACAATACTCACGAATTTGAACGCGATAATGTCAAAACGTGGGACATTGGCACGCTGCCTGAAAGCTTAAAATTTGCACGTGGCAAACAACAACTCACAGGCTATCTCGGTTTGCAAAAAGAAAAAAATGGCAACATCGCCTTGCGTTTGTTTGACACCAAATTAGCCGCCGAAGACGCACACCGTCAAGGCGTGATTGAATTGATGAAATTGCAATTAAAAGAACAAATAAAAGATTTAAATAAAGGCTTACCCAATTTTACACAACTGGCAATGCTGCTGAAACATTTATCCGCCGATGCCTTAAAAGACGACATCACGCAAGCCGTTTGCAATCGCGCATTTATCGGCGATGATGATTTACCGCGCAATGAAAAAGCTTTTAAAGAACAAATCAAACGCGCAAGAAGCCGTTTGCCAGCTGTGAAAGAAGCCGTATCACGTTATTTACTAGATATTGCAACCGCCTACGCTGAATTAAACGCCAAATTGGTTAACGGTAAACACCCACTTTCATCACTTTTACGCACACGCGTACAAAAACTCTTGGGCGAAAACTTTGCCAGCGAAATGCTTTGGGAAAAATGGCAACGCCTACCCATCTATTTAAAAGCGATGAGTTTGCGACTAGACAAATATTCTGCCAATCCCAGCCGTGATGCAGCGCGAGAGCAAGACATTCAAGCATTAGAAAATATGTGGACAGAAAAAGTAGACACTTTGCGCAAAAACCACCAACCCCTTTCAGGCAGCCTGAAAAACTTTGCTTGGGATTTGGAAGAATTAAGAGTGTCCTTGTTTGCACAAGAATTAAAAACCCCAAAACCTGTGTCCATTAAACGCTTGTTAAAAGAATGGGAAAACCTGTCATAAGAAACGCTTGCAAAACCTGTCTTTTATCATTCGTCATTTTGACCTTGAACGAAGTGAAAGGGAAAAATCTTTATCAACCAAAGAATGAGATTCTTCACTTCCCAAAACTCCTGCAAAAAGTTCAGAATGAAACCTTTGCAAAACTCGTCATTCTGAACATTCCACAGAAAACGTGAAGAATCTCATTCTAAAACTTTTACAAAACCATAAAAAGCTGCCTAAACATCACATTCAGGCAGCCTTTTCCAAGATAATCAAACTTATTGAATACTTTTACCTATTCGGCTTAACTCACCAGCATTCAACCAAATCAACATCGCTTTGCCAACCAATTGTTTATCATCTACAAACCCCCAATAACGACTATCTGCGCTGCTATCGCGGTTATCACCCATTGCAAAATATTTGCCTTGTGGAACGGTGCATTGAAAACCACTACCATCTGATTCGTATTGACATTGACTCGCCAATTCATTCGGTAAATCGTGTTTAATCAATTCATCTTGATAATGCAACAATGTGGGAATCAAAACGCTGGGTTGATTTTCTTCTTTTAACACATCAAATTGTTTACCTGCAAAAGTAGCGTGAAAACGTTGCGCTTGCTCGGAAATATTTGCTTGATTGTCATTCGCGTAGTTATAGTCGCCAGCGGCAATATCTTGTTGAATTTCACCATTAACTTTCAACACTTTATCTTTGTATTCAATCACATCACCTTCAACCGCCACAATACGTTTGATGTAATTTAAATTGGGTTCAATAGGATAATTGAACACGGCAACATCACCACGTTGTACTTTATTAACAGGAATAATAACATTGTTTAAAACAGGTACACGAATGCCATAAGTAAATTTATTGACCAAAATATAATCACCTTTTATCAAACCTGGACGCATAGAGCTAGACGGAATTTGAAAAGGTTCAACAACAAAAGTGCGTACGAGAAATATAACAGCGATAATAGGAAAAAAATCGGCCATATAATCGCGAAAATGATTGCTATCGTTCTCCGTTTTACCTTTCATCGCAATTTTTTGCCACACCCAAGTTGCACCCGTAATCAGTGTAAACAACAACAATACTGCGGTTAAGCTCCATTGTAAACCTGACGCTAAAAAGGCAAAAATGCCCATCATACTGAACAAGTAACCCCATTGAATACTGCTGCTCCAATCGCCAGTATCACTACGTTCTTTGCTGCCTGAAAACAGCAAAACCAAACCAATCACAAAAGCAGCAATACCCAATAAACTAAAAAGCGTAAATTGCACGGTCTTTCCTTAAAAATTTAAAAATTACAATAATGTTTTTATTATTCAGGCAGCCTGAATACTTAAAAATTACTTATCCTCAATTTGCAAAATCGCCAAAAACGCACTTTGTGGAATTTCTACATTACCCACTTGTTTCATACGTTTTTTACCAGCTTTTTGTTTTTCAAGAAGTTTTTTCTTACGTGTAATGTCGCCACCATAACATTTTGCTAATACGTTTTTACGCAAGGCTTTGACATTTTCACGTGCGATAATTTGTCCACCAATAGCTGCCTGAACAGCAATATCAAACATTTGTCGTGGTATCAATTCGCGCATTTTGCTCGCCAACTCGCGTCCACGTTGTACAGCATTTTGGCGATGAACAATTAAACTTAACGCGTCCACTTTGTCGCCATTAACCATAATGTCTAATTTCACCAAATCCGAAGGCATAAACTCTTTAAATTCATAGTCCACAGAAGCATAACCGCGCGATGTGGATTTAAGTTTGTCAAAAAAGTCCATCACCACTTCATTCATTGGCAAATCATAAGTCAGCATTACTTGACGACCCATATATTGCATATTGCGCTGTATGCCACGTTTTTGATTACACAGTGTCATTACGTTACCCACATAATCTTGTGGCACCAAAATAGTGGCGGTAATAATGGGTTCTAAAATAGTATCAATACTGGCAATATCAGGCAGTTTAGATGGATTTTCCACTTCAATCTTGTCGCCATTTTTTAAAACGACTTCATAAACCACTGTTGGTGCAGTGGTAATCAAATCCATATCAAACTCGCGTTCCAAGCGTTCTTGCACAATTTCCAAGTGCAACAAGCCTAAAAAACCACAACGGAAACCAAAACCCAATGCTTGCGACACTTCTGGTTCAAAGCGCAATGATGCATCATTTAGTTGTAATTTTTCTAATGCGTCTCGCAAATTTTCGTAATCGTGGCTTTCCACAGGATACAGACCTGCAAAGACTTGGCTTTGTACTTCTTTAAAACCTGATAAAGGCTCAGCAGCAGGATTAGCAACTAGGGTTACTGTGTCGCCAACTTTTGCCTGCCCTAATTCTTTTACACCTGTAATCAAAAAACCCACTTCGCCTGCGCTTAATTGTTGGCGTTGTACAGATTTTGGCGTAAACACACCAAGTTGTTCTACTTGTGTTTCCGCTTTTGTGGACATAAAACGCACTTTGTCTTTAAGTTTAATCGTGCCATTTTTCACACGAATCAACATCACCACGCCCACATAATTGTCAAACCAAGAATCAATGATAACAGCTTGTAAAGGCGCGTCAGGATTGCCTTGTGGCGCAGGAATTTTGGTAACAATTTCTTCCAAAACATCTTCAATGCCCATTCCTGATTTTGCTGAACACGTTACCGCACCAACAGCATCTATGCCGATAATATCTTCAATTTCTTGCGCCACACGGTCAGGGTCAGCCGCTGGCAAATCAATTTTGTTTAACACAGGCACAACTTCCACACCCAAATCAATAGCGGTGTAACAATTGGCAACCGTTTGTGCTTCCACGCCTTGTGATGCGTCCACAACCAATAACGCACCTTCACAAGCGGAAAGTGAACGGGAAACTTCGTAAGAAAAATCCACGTGTCCTGGTGTATCAATTAAATTGAGTTGATAAATTTCACCATTGCGTGCTTTGTAGTTTAAGGCAGCTGTTTGAGCTTTGATGGTGATGCCGCGTTCTTTTTCAATATCCATTGAATCAAGAACTTGTGAACTCATTTCACGCATTTCTAAACCGCCACAATGTTGAATAAAACGGTCTGCAAGTGTGGATTTTCCGTGGTCAATATGCGCGATAATGGAGAAATTTCTGATGTTTTTCATGAAGCAAAATACTTTATTCAAAAGGCTGCCTGAATATTTCAGGCAGCGAAACAAAAATGGCGTATTTTAACAGAAAAACAATAAAATTAAGTGAAAAACTGAAATACTTGCAAAAGCTTATTGTTGCAATAAGCAACCTAAAACTTTCACAAAACTTGCTATTTAGTTGACGAATGAAGTAGAGCGAAACGAAACACTCTTCTTGTTATTCAATAAAGAAATTCTTCAATATTATTCAACAAAATGATAAATACTCATCAATTAAATTTTTGCTGATATTGAAAAGCTGGTTTTTCAAAATATCTGTAACTTGTTGGTATAACTGTTCCATATCATTATCTCAATCTCATTTATTGGTAAGTACGAGTAACTCCATAAGTGTCATATTGTTGAAAAATTTTGAACATTTCTTTATGTTCAGGATAGACTTCCTCTTCCAAAATGAAAACGCCCATCATGTGAGCGTGGCATAAGATAATACGAATCCAATGCGAAACATCACGTTCCTTTTTATAAAAGCGAATAACTAAATCAAAAACTAATCGCATCATCCCATTAAATATTTGTAATTTTTTAACAAAATCCAAACCTGCATTATCAATAATTGAAAAGATACTTTGCGTAACCTTTATATAATCTACCATAGTAAAATATGAATATACAGTTAAAGATACTTCATCACAGTCATACACGCTAATATAAGGCTTATCGCCTAAAATACTACACCTATTAGTATGACATAGGACTTCTGTATTAAAAAGCCTATCTTCATTACTTCTCAACAATGGAAACCCAATTCTATGCACTTGAAGCATTGAATTTCTATAAAATTTCATAGGATTCAATGATCTTGTTAAATGATGTTTTAATAAATCTGCTGTTTCTACATTACCTGCTTGGAATACTCTAATAGGTATACCACGTCCACTGGGAGAATCAAATTTAAGATACAGGCAATCGCAATTTGTCTTTTCAATATACTTGATGGCATCGGCAATAGTATAAGAATAAATATTATCATCGGAATCCATAAAAAATAGATATTCACCCTTGGCATGTTTCATACCAAGATTTCTTGGAATAGAAGCTCCACCAGAATTAACAGGAAGTTTATGGACTTGATAATGAATATCTGAATTTAAAGTGGAATGAATCAACTCTATGGTATTGTCAGTAGAGCAGTCATCGACAAAAATCACTTCAAGGTTTTCAAAGCCGATGCTTTGATTT
>JAFSQZ010000073.1 GCA_017446355.1 Neisseriaceae bacterium | reverse complement strand
CCATACCAATGGCTAAATCCACTACATTACCACGTAAAATAAACTCTTTTAATTCATTTTTTATTGACATTTTTGTCTCCAATCAGTTAGTAAGTAACGATTCTAAAAAATTTCAGGCTGCCTGAAATAATGAAATAACCAGTTTAGAAATAAACGTTTATTATAATCCCATTGAAAAGAAAATAAATCAAATAACGGTATAAGTTAATGCTTTTGTCTCAACACGCGTTGAACAGTGTCCACAATCGCTTGGGTTTGCGCATCAATTTCTACGTTAATCCAATCACCTATTTGACGTTGTCCGAATAAAGTCTTTTGTAAAGTTTCTGGAATTAAATGGACACAAAATGAGTCATTTTTGACTTCACCAATGGTTAAACTACAACCGTCTAAACCAATAAAACCTTTTTCTAAAACATAAGCTTGTAGATTTTCAGGCAGCTTAAACCATAAGGTTTTATTGTGTGCATTGGCTTCAATATGGCAAAGTTGTGTTTTTGCAACAATATGTCCACTCATTAAATGTCCGCCGATTTCATCGCCCATTTTTGCCGCACGTTCAATATTCACTTCATCGCCGATATTCAGGCAGCCTAAATTGGTTTTGCTTAACGTTTCACGCATTAAATCAAAGCGCACACGGCTGCCTGAAACTTCGGTAATGGTTAAACAACAACCATTATTGGCAATAGATGCACCAATTTTTAGGTTTTGGCTTAATGTTTCAGGCAGCTCAACCACGTAACTTAAAAAATCATCACTTTTTTGTTCTTTGGCAATAATTTTGCCTTTACCTTGTACAATTCCTGTAAACATATTTTTCCTTACCATTATTTATTGAATATACACTTTTTAGGCAGCCTGAAACTTTGGCACGCATCACCAAGCGATATGGTTGACGGCGATACAATCTTATCATTTTATGATGCTCAACAATTAGAGAAAACGGTAAATTGTAGCATTTTTTGCACGTTTTACCTTGCCATCTCTATCGCTTGCGCCTAAACTTCGTCTTTTTTGTTTTTCATTTTTGAGCGAATTATGTCTACCGAACATTCTCCACTTTCTTACCACGATTATTTAACCCGTATTTTGACTTCATCGGTATACGATGTGGCGATTGAATCGCCTTTGGATTTTGCTGCCAACTTGTCGCGCCGTATCAACAATCATATTTATTTAAAACGCGAAGATTTGCAACCTGTATTTTCTTTCAAATTGCGCGGTGCCTACAACAAAATGTCCAAGCTGCCTGAAAGTGCGTTACAAAAAGGTGTTATCACCGCCAGCGCAGGCAATCACGCACAAGGCGTGGCATTATCCGCACAACGTTTGGGTTGTGAAGCAACGATTGTGATGCCCAAAACCACACCACAAATCAAAATCAATGCCGTGAAATCACGTGGTGCAAAAGTGGTATTGGCAGGGGTGTCGTTTAATGATGCGTATGAGCACGCAATGAAATTGGTTAATGAAAGCGGTTTAACTTACGTTGCGCCATTTGATGATCCTGATGTGATTGCAGGACAAGGCACCATTGGTATGGAAATTGTGCGCCAACACGCTAAACCTATTCACGCTGTATTTGTCGCTATTGGTGGTGGTGGCTTGGCAGCAGGTGTTGCAGCATTCATCAAACAAGTACGCCCTGAAATTAAAGTGATTGGTGTGCAAACAAATGATAGTTGCGCCATGAAAACTTCTATCGCAGCAGGTAAACGCGTAGAATTAAAAGATGTTGGCTTATTTTCTGATGGCACAGCCGTTAAACTGGTTGGCGAAGAAACGTTCCGTATTTGTCGTGATTTATTGGACGATATCATCACAGTAGACACCGATGCTATTTGTGGCGCATTAAAAGATATTTTTGATGACACGCGT
>JAFSQZ010000072.1 GCA_017446355.1 Neisseriaceae bacterium | reverse complement strand
GCTGTTTTCTCGTTCTTCTGCCAGTTTATTTAAATATTCAAGGCGTTTTTCTAGTTTTGCGTTTTCTTCTTCTAATTGTTTGATTAAATTGGTTTCTTCTGCTTTTTTCGCGTTTGCTTTGGCAAAGCGTGCTGTGTTTTTGTCTACCAATGCCATTACACGGCGTGCAATGGTTTGAATAGGCAAGTCTTGCCCTTTTTCTTTGGCAACAACGATTGTGATGTCTTTGCGGTTTAATAGCCAACGCCACGCAATCATCATATCGTCAGGTTTTAGCTTGTTCGGTGTGGTGTCAGGATTGTGGAATAAAACAGATACGGTTTGTCCGTCTGTGAGTTCGTAAATAATGGCAATATTGGTTACGCCGTTTTTGCGCATTGGTTTTGATACGTGAATGCCGTTCTCTACAACTTTTAACGCGCTTGATGTGCGGTTAAGTGATTTGCCCAGTAATATCGCGGTGCGTTCTAGGCGTTTGTTTTCTACGGCTAACGCGTCAAAAATGGCGGTTTCGTCAATTTCCGCGCCGTCTTCCAGTTCATCGTGAATAATGGCATCTAACGTGCAAGGTTCGGTTAATTCGCCATTTGTGTCTTCTTTACGCCAGCCGTAAATAATTTGCGCTGCGGTTTGGTTTTCGTTCGTCCAATCTACGCCGTCAAATGCGGTTTGTGTGGTTTGGTTGTCTATGTCAAAAATAAAGGATTGTTCGGTAACGGGTTTGCGTTTGTTGCCGTATTTTAGCCAGTGTTCAAGTTGTTGCTTGGTTACGGTGTAAATGCTTTCAGGTTCTTTTTTGGTGGTGAGTTTGTAGGCGCGTTTTGCTTGTTCTATGTCGTGAAAGTAAAGCATTATTTTGTGTTCATTGAATACGCCATTGATGTATTGATTGATGATGTATGCGGTTTTTTCGCCTGTGAATAGTCCACAATAGCAGTTGATTGGTTCGTTGTCGCGCCCTTTGGTGTGTAGGATATAGCCGTAATCGCTTGCGTATTGTAGGGTTTTGCCGTTTTTTAAGATGCGGTATTGTCCGCGTTTGTAGGTAATGTTTAACTCTATTGACATAATAAAAACCTTAAACTAAAAAATTAGTTGAGTTTAAGGTTTTAGGCTGCCTGAATTGTGTTTATGTTCCTGTTTTCAGGTAGGTTTTAAACGTCCCAGCCCTCTAAATAATACATAATAGTCCCTTTCGTTGAGTACAAAATATTTTCAGGCTGCCTGAAAGTTTGTTAATCAAAAATCAAAGAAAGTGATTAGCAAAAAACTTTGTCGCTTACCAATAAACAACAAAGTTTTTTGTTTTTTATTTTACTGCGTCAATTAAGCCTTGATGTTTTGCTTGGCAGTCTTTGTAGGTGTAAACCGTGTCTATCGCCCATTTTAAGACACTTGCGCCGTCTGTGTTGTTTAGCGTTTGTAGGTCGCTACAAGCTTGTAATAAGTCAGGCGGTATGGTGTTATTGGGTGATGGCGTTGTTAAGCTGTTGCAAGCCGTCAGCGTCAAGGCAGTTGTTGTGATAAACATCGCGATAAATGATTTTTTCAATTTGTGCATTGTGTTGTTTCCTTTCTTGTTCTAGCTGTGTTTTGGTGTTTTGGTATTTTTCGCTTGCATTAAAGGCTTGTTTTTGCGCTTTTTGCTGTGCTTTGGCATTTTCTTGTTCGGCTTTTGCTTTTTCAGCATTCGCGCCGTTTTTGTAACCTGTGTGATAAATGGCAATACTTAAAAGTAAGGCTGTTAAAAATAAAATTAAGTGTTTGTATTTATTGAAAAATATAAGGGGCATTGTTTTTTCCTTTTGTATACAAAAATGTTAATAAATTGTTTGACAACTAAACAATAATGTTTATAATATTCTATATTTCAACAAGAAAGAGAATATATGAAACAATCCGATTTTGTACGATGGTTAAGACAACAAGGTGTTATTATCAAACACGGTACTAATCACTTAAAGCTTTATCATAACGGTGCGTACACTACTTTAACTCGCCACCCAAGCCAAGAAATAGGTTCAAAAACCGAAGCTGCTGTTAAGAAAAAACTTAAATTAAACTAATGTGTTGTCTTTTTTATATTCTCTCTCAATTTTAAGGAAAAATAATGAATTACCCTGCTTTAATTGAAAAAGATAATATCGGTTACGCGGTAAGCTTTCGCGATATTCCAGAAGCTTTAACTTGTGCGGATACCTTTGAAGACGCGATAATAATGGCAGAAGATGCACTTTTAACGGCTATGGATTTTTATTTTGAAACAAATCGCGCCGTGCCATTACCATCAAATCCACAAAATAATGAAACGCTTATTTCTCTCCCTGCTAGCGCGTGGGCAAAAGTGTTGCTACTTAATGAAATGGTTAATCAAGGCATCACTAATGCCGAACTGGCTCGCCGTTTAAATACGCGCCCCCAAGAAGTGCAACGTATTATGAATTTACAACACACTACTAAAATTGATACGATTTCAGCAGCTCTTTTGTCGCTGGGCAAGCATTTAAATATTGGTGTTTCACCAGCCTAAAAACTTGTGTTTGAAAGTAAAAAATATTTTTTGTAACCAAGTAGCCTTGATTTCACCAATTGAAACGTTGATACACGGATCTTCGTTTTCTTGGTTGTATCGCTTGATGACGAAACAACCTACTACTTGCTTGTCGTCTTTGTAGGCAATGTCATTTAGCGCATCGCCAACCACTTTTACAATGTTGTCCACATCAGGCTTTACGGTGGGCAGTTGTTCACCGTTTAAACACGCTTGGCGTTTGGTTTTGGTGTAGCTTTTGGGGATAGGGAAAACGGCTTCAATCGCGATAAAAATCGGTTTTTCCGTTTCCCTTTCCCATTCAGGCAGACTTTCTGTACCATACATCGCTTGCAATGCCCTATGCGCAATGTGTTGTTCATAGTTTTTTGTTTTTAGCGGTGTATACGTTTTGCCTTGTCGCGTAAAACGTGGTCGCGCTTTGCCTTGCGGTGCGCCGTCTACAACAAAACAAAGATGTTTAATATCCGTTTCGTTCATCGTCTTTCCTTGCTATCCAAGTTTGCAATGGCATTAGGTTTAAATAGATTTGTTGCGCTTGTTTTTCGTCTTTGGCGTTTTCCCAAAGTGCCTGTAATTTTTGCGCTTGTTTACGGTAATAGGTTTCAAGCATTGGGTGGTCTACTAACATCATTGTTTTATCGCTCATTTTTATTAAACCGCTAACCGTAACGCCGTTTCAAAAATATTGGCGTAACTGGCGATTAAATCGGCTTTGTCAACGCCGTTAATGATTTTTCTTGCGCCTTTGTAGTTTTTCAGGCTGCCTGAAAAATAATGCGCTAATTTTTTGCCTGTAAACCAGCCTTGCGCCATACCAAAACACATTATTTGCGCAGCTAGGTTTTCATCATTTGCCATTTCAGGGTTTTTTAAAAAGAGTTTTTCATCGTCAATTAAACCGACTTTTGCTAACTCGCGCCCTGCACGCAAATAATTATCAAACCAAGTTAATTGCACGTAACCGCGCCCATAATAAAGATGTGGATATTCGTCAAATGTATAAACGCTTGTTTTGGTGCTGTTTTTTACACAATAGCGTTTGTTTTTGCTGTTTACCGTCCAATGTCCATAAGCGTATCCTTTGCCTTTACCGTATTCGCTAATCGGTTTCATTGTTTTAGCGGTTTCGTGGTAAACCGTTGCCAACATATACGCTTGTTCAGGAATGCTAAACGGTGAAATGGCATCTAATACGGCGTTAATACCGTCTACTTGTGATTGTGTTAATTTACCGTTAAATAACTTGGATTTAATGTGTGTGAAAAATTTTTGTTCATTGTTCATCATTTTGCATAATATCCTTTAATTCATCTGCTAAATCTTGTGGGCTAAATTCTTCGGGGTCGTCAAACCCTAAAACTTCCGCACACCATTCACTACAAAACCAACGTGTCTGACTGGGTTCTATAAAAGGCAAAATAAACCGCATCACGCCTAAATAATCGTATTTTTCGCCTTGTGTTTCTTTAAACAGTTTTAAGGCATAAATAGAAAAGCTTTCAGGCAGGCTGATTAAATCCCATTTGTCGCTAGGCAATTCCATTGCTTTGCAACGAACGCCCTTATCTCGCGCACTTGATGAATAACATTTATAGCGATTAGCCGTTGTTTTAATCGCAATCTCGCAGTGTGAATAAGGGCTTTTCGTAATCTTGCGCACTGAATAATCCAAAAAACGCGAAATTAAGCTTTTCAAGTCTTTGCCTTGTTTTTGCCCTTTATAGAGTGCTAAATAAACGTGTGGCATTTTTTTAACCCTGAAATAAAAACGCCATTATGAAAAACAAATCTCATAAAGGCGTTTAATGTTCCTGTTTCAGGTAGGTTAAATTTAAGTAGCTTGAAAAAAATAAACAGCGTAAAATATCATTCAGAGAATGACTTTAATATTTAACGATGAGAATATTTGTTTTTAAACATTTTCACAAATTCACTCATAAGCAAAACATCAGCAATAGTGATTTAATTGATGCAATTAAACGCGCCGAACAAGGTTTAATTGATGCAGATTTAGGCGGTGGCGTGATTAAACAGCGTATTGCAAGAAAAGGACAAGGAAAAAGTAGCGGTTATCGCAGTATTATTTTATTTAAACATAAAGACAAAGCTTTTTTTGCACACGGTTTTGCAAAAAACGAACAAAGCAATATCTCTACACAAGAATTGATTTTTTTTAAATCATTAGCCAAAGATGTTTTTGCATTAAGTGAAGAAAAATTACAATTTTTACTAGACGAACAAGAATTAACGGAGCTAACAAATGAACAACAAAACTTATAAAAATGAAATCAGCGAAAGCATACACAATATTGCAAGCGCATTGCACAAAGTAGGCGCAATCAATAAAGCACAAATGCAACACTACAACAATGCTTGTTTAAAACCGATAAAACCATTAAGCAGTGATGAGATCCGCGCCATTCGTGAAAATGCTTCACTCACACAAGCAGCCTTTGCCATTCATTTAAATGTAAGCAAAAACCATATTTCAGCGTGGGAGCGCGGTATTCGCAAGCCAAGCGGTACAGCACTAAAACTGTTAAACATAGTCAAAAACAAAGGCATTGACGCTATTAGTTACTGAACCATCGTAACAAACTTTTTCAGGCTGCCTGAAAACAGGAACGGCAAACATTCAAAACAAAACAATCCCTTAAACTCAAAAATATTATTTTTTTTTTGACGTTTAAGGGATTTAAAAATGTTTGACTGGACAAACGAAAACCAAACCGCAGCACAAATTATTTACGGCTGGCGCAAAGAAGACACAAACGGCGAATTAACCGAACCTTGCACGTTAGACGCCATTATTCACGATGAACTGGAAGACGGCGCGGAAATTGACGAAACCGCCATCTTTGACGCGTTAGCCGTAGAAAACAAACGCCTAGAACGCACCGCGATATTACTGGGCAAATCACTTAACCGCACATCAAGCGCGTTAAAAGTCGTAGAAAACGGCATTCACGTATCCAAACCAATGCGCAAAAACGGCGTAACCAATATTGCCATTATTTACGAACTCACAGACGGACAAACCGTATCTGTTTTATTCCACAATCCTGACACCACACCGAACAAGCTAAAACCTGACG
>JAFSQZ010000005.1 GCA_017446355.1 Neisseriaceae bacterium | reverse complement strand
TTTCTATTTTCAATAAGTTATAGGCTGCCTGAAACCATTTCAGGCAGCCTGAAAACAATTATTTTACTTGTGAAAAAGGTAAAAAATCTTTTTCACGAGCATTTTTAATGCGTAACACCAAAACCTTTTCTTTATCGTAATGATACAAAGCAACAAAACAATTTCGCTTTGCCTTACCGAAAAAAATCAACAATTCACGATAATAAAATTGATGTTCTTGGTGATAGTATTGCCGTCCGATTAAGGGATTATTCGACAACATGGTCAATTTATTGTTAATGGTTTCAACCGCAGAAAACGCTACGCCATTATCTGCATTTTCTTGATAAAAACGATAAAAACGCTGAATATCTTCTTTTGCATTATGTGTAATGATTAACGGAATATTCATTATCGGTGCGTTTGGGGCATAGGTTCATCAGGGTTGTGGCGTAATTCTTCTACCCATTGTTGCAATTCCTGCAAGCGAATGTGTAAGCCCGTTTGCTCAAAATGTTGCTGTGATAATTTGGCTTCTAACACCATATCATCAGTAGCAAGGCTTGGCGGTTCGTTTTTTAATGCGGTATTCATAACACATTTCCTTTTTTTTCAGGCAATATGAAAAAGAATAACACTTTTCAGGCTGCCTGAAACATAATATTCCATAAAAAAATCGGCGATAACGCTTCGCCGTTTTTGGTAGGCGCGATTGGATTCGAACCAACGACCCCCACCATGTCAAGGTGATGCTCTAACCAACTGAGCTACGCGCCTGTTTAACAAATGCAGGATTATAAAAGTCGTTTCATGGATTGACAAGTGTTTCAGCTTGCCTATTGATTAAAAACTATCAGGATTAGTGCCTGTATTTTCGACATCATCCCAAACATAAACTGGCGGTGCTAATAGGGCATTTAAATTCAATTTATCGGCATTAAGTGTAGGATAGTCATTCCATGTAACGCTGTATCCATCGCCAAAACCCTGAACTTTGGCCACTGCACCCAAAGGGAAAGTGGTTTTATTTAAAACATGCCCAAATGGGAAATTTTGCAAAATGGGAATACCCAATTTTCTTTGCCAATAACTAATGACCATTGGAAAGTCGTATGCTGCATCATACACATCAGCATTTTTAGGCAACCTGAAATTGCCCAAAATAATGGCTTGTTGTTTTTTCAGGCAGCCTGAAAGGGCTAATTGTTGCAACATTCGATCAATGCGATACGGCTGTTCGCTGACATCTTCCAAAAATAAAATACCACCTGCGACATCTGGAAAATACGGCGTACCGATTAAAGACGCCAACACGCTTAAATTGCCCCCCCAAAATGGACCTTCAATTTGAAAATAACGGGCATTGGCACTGGTGGTGCTGATGGTTAATGGTTTATTAGAAACCGCACTCACAAAATTTTGCATGGTGTATTCAGGTCGCTCTGGTTTGCCAAATTCGCTGTACAACATGGGACCTGAAAAACTCATCATATTGCCCTGTGCCAACAAAGCTAATTGAACTGCACACACATCACTAAAACCCATCAATAAAGTGCCGCGTTCTTTCATGCGTGCCCCTAATGATGCCCAATCGACCAATGGCAAAATGCGTGCAGCACCGTATCCACCACGCAAGCCCAATAACATTTTAGGCATGGGCAGTTTGCCTGTGGCGACTGATTGTAAATCTGCCGCTCGTTCTTGGTCTGTACCAGCAAAGCGTTGTGAACGGCGATACGCTGCGGTGATGTTACTTACCGCAAACCCCGCTTCTGCCAAGCGTTGCAGACCCAATTCAATGCGACTACCATCAGCAGCATATCCTGATGGTGCAAATAAATGAATGGTGTTGTCTGCATCTGGATTAACAAATATCATTTTTTTCTCTTTGGGCATGGTTTTAGTGGTTTTTTTTACAGGTTGTGGCTTGGTTGCACAAGCACTTAAAGCCAATGTTCCTGCCATCGCTCCTAAAAACTGGCGACGATTTAAATAAATGTTGGCATTATTTTGATGTGTATTCATATCGTTTTTCTATAACTGATAAGGTCTAAATGGATTGAGACCGACAAAAAAAGAAATAGTTTTGGCTTTACAGGAATTTTTCAGGTTGCCTGTTTATAAAAAATAGGCATCCTGAAAAGGTTTTGAAAAGTTTTCAGGTTGCCTGTTTGAGCAATCAAGCGAATTGTTTTAAGAAATTCAAATCGTTGTCGAAAAAAAGACGCAAATCGTTAATGCCATAACGCAACATAGCAAAGCGGTCGATACCAATACCAAAGGCAAAGCCTGTGTATTTTTCAGGGTCAATGTTCACATTACGCAAAACATTGGGATGCACCATACCGCAACCGCCCACTTCTAACCATTTGCCGTTATTGCCCAAAATATCAATTTCGGCAGAAGGCTCTGTAAATGGAAAGAATGAAGGACGGAAACGCACTTGCAAATCATCTCGCTCAAAAAAGCGGCGGATAAAATCCGTTAACAAGGCTTTTAAATCAATCATGCTCACCCCTTCTTCCACCCACAAGCCTTCGGTTTGATGGAACATGGGCGAGTGGGTTGCATCGCTGTCTACGCGATACACGCGACCTGGTGCAATGATGCGAATAGGCGGATTTTTTTTCTCCAACATATAACGAATTTGAATGGGAGAAGTATGCGTCCGCAAGACATCGCCGTTTTCAACATAAAATGTATCTTGCATGGCTCGTGCAGGGTGATTTTCAGGAATATTCAACGCTTGGAAATTATGAAAGTCATCTTCAATTTCAGGACCGTCCGCCACATCAAAACCCATGCTGTGAAACAGTTCCACAATCCGTTGACGAGTTAAAGTTACAGGATGCAAGCCGCCCACACTTTGACCGCGTCCTGACAAGGTTACATCTAACGCTTCTGCGGCTAATTGGGCTTGTAATTGAGCGTTTTCTAATTGCGTTTTATGTTGATTAAAGGCAGCCTGAAAGCGTTCTTTTTCAAGGTTGATCGCTGCCCCAACGGTTTTACGCTCTTCAATCGGCAGTTGTCCTAATTGCTTTAATAAAGCATTCAGGCTGCCTGTTTTGCCTAAATAACGCACTTTAATTGCTTCAAGAGTTGCCAAATCGGTACATTCGGCAATTTCTTTTAAGCCTTGTTCTACAATATCCTTCGCTTCCTGCATGGTATTTTTCCAGATTAAAAAGTTGATGCCACAGCAAACTGTGGCGTAATGCTCCTTATTTTAACCGATTTATGTCATCAATCGTTTGCTTTTTAGAATGTGATTCATAGAAAAATTCAAAGTTGTAGCATCACATAAAAAGACGATGTTTTTAAGCAACACACACAAATATGCCACCAATGCCAGTTTTGCAGGCAGGCTGAAACAGATTTTTAAACCGTACAAAATAATTGATGAATATTGATAAACATTTTTTTCAAGCTGCCCATTCGTCAAACAGGCAAGCTGAAAAAGTTTCAAGCTTCACGCAATTCTTTGGGCAGGATAAACGATACTTTCTTCTCTGTCGCTCCTATTTCTTGTACATCATGAAAGCCTTGTTGTTTGAGTACATGAATGATGTCAAACACCAATTTTTCAGGAGCAGAAGCCCCAGCGGTAATGCCAATGCGTGTTTTATTAGATAAAAAATGTTCAGGCAATTCATTCGCATCATCGACCATAATGGCATCAACACCGCAATGTGTGGCAACTTCACGCAGGCGATTACTATTCGAACTTTTAGGAGAACCAATCACAATCACCCCATCGCATAATTGAGCCAGTTGTTTGACCGCATCTTGTCGGTTTTGCGTTGCATAACAAATATCATCAC
>JAFSQZ010000071.1 GCA_017446355.1 Neisseriaceae bacterium | reverse complement strand
ACCAAGAAATTTTGTATGATGAACCAAGCAGCGGTATGTTTATCGTTGCTTTTTTTATTTTCAGGCTGCCTGAACCATTTAAATCAACCGTTTGATAAACCATCAAGCGGTTTTTTTGTGCCTAATAGGTATTCAGGCAGCCTGAAAGCCTTATGCTATAATCATCAAATTGTTCATTAACAAAACAGGAAATGAAATGTTTTCAGAAGAAAGAAGAGCAAGGCTAATCGCCAGCCTGAAAAAAGACCCTGTGCCTGTTTCGGAAGTATTTTTTGAAACAGTAGCCGATATTCGTGCTGATATGGGAACATTGGAATTACGCAATGAAAGCGTAGATACGCAAGACCGTGAGTTGTTGAATGAAATGGATAATTTATACTCTACAATCCATTTAACTGATGCCAATAAAGCTATTGACATAATGGAAGTAGTTTTTGCTTTGCGTGATAAATACGATGCTTTGCGTTTTGGAACAGCGGTTGCAGTATGAGTAGAAGCAAAACAGGCAAACCAACACCTGAATTGATTGAGCAGCTCTATTCAGAACAAGTTCAATTAAAAAATCTTACTCCTGTTGCCCAACCGTTTGTTGTGTTTATTACTGGCGTGGCAGGTAGTGGAAAATCTTATAGCATTGATACTGTTAAGAAGAACAACAATGTCAATGCTTTTTTTATACAACCTGATGAATACCGCAAACGCCACCCAAAATTAGAAAAACTCATTGAAAAATACGGCAGAAACAATGCTCACGAACATACAGGTTCGTTTTCTAATTACACCGCTATTGCTTTGCGAGAAAAAGTTATAACAAATCGCTTAAATGTGGTTTATGAAAGCACTTTTGGCAATATCACAACCGCAAAAAACCTGATTGATGATTTTACAAATAATGGTTACCGTGTAGCGGTGATTGCCTTGCCTGTGAATTTGAAATTGAGTATTGAACGCAATGAAAGTCGCTATCAAATCAAGTTAGAAGACATTCACACCTTGCCACGAAAAGTTTCTTTGGAGCATATTCAAAAAATGGCGGATAACTTTATTTCTAATATCAATAAATTAGAAAGTAGCGGTGTTGTTGTATACCGAGTATCTCATCATCAAAATATAATGCAAGCAGTGAATGAGATTGTGGTTTCTATGCAAGAAGAAAACAGGCTTGATGCAGAAATTGAAAACAATATAGACGATGACGGTTACGAAATTGACCGTTAAAGATGAAAACCTAACAAACCGCCGAATAGGGCGGTTTTTTTATGGAGTTTTTTTATGAAACAAGCACATTTTATTGTTCAAGGTAAAGGTGGTGTTGGCAAAAGTTTGATTGCTTCAATGCTGGCACAGTATTTAACCGATTTTTCAGGCAGCGTTATTAGTTGCTTTGATACCGACCCTGTTAATCCAACTTTCAGCCGTTATCAGGCTTTGAATGTGGAAACCATCAATATTTTGAACGAGCAAAACGATATTAACCGCCGTGAGTTTGATACGCTGGTTGAAAAACTTTTGGATAACGGTGATGATGTGGCAGTGATTGATAACGGTGCGGCAACTTTTATTCCGTTGATGAGTTATTTTATGGAAAATGATTTAATCACACTGCTTACTGAAAGCGGCGTTGAGATTGTTTTTCATGTTCCTTTGTATGGCGGCGATGCTTTGGGCGATACGCTCAAAGGTTTATCCGCCATCTTGAAAAGATTGTCTGCATCAGTGGTTGTGTGGCTTAATCATAACCAAAACAAAATCGTTTTTGATAATGTTGTTCGTTTTGAAGATACCAAACTCTACAAAGCCTATGCAACACAAATTCTTGGCACTGTTGAACTCAAACAACGCAATGCGGAAACTT
>JAFSQZ010000070.1 GCA_017446355.1 Neisseriaceae bacterium | reverse complement strand
TCTCTGCCAACGAATTTATTTTACGAATGTCGCGTGAAGAAATTGGCAGCTATTTAGGTTTGAAACTGGAAACCGTCAGTCGTTCATTATCTAAATTCAGCCAAGAAGGTTGGATAGAAGTAGAACACAAATACATAAAAATTATAGATGCCGCAGCATTACAGCGATTGATTGCAGGTTATGAAAACAAAAATGAATCGTAGTTATTTTCAGGCAGCTTGTTTTTAAGTTTTCAGGCTGCCTGAAAAGTGATGACAAAATAAATTCCTTTTCCTGCGTACAGCGTTCTCTATCTTCAAAAGAGAGGATTTTAAAAAATCTAGTTTTATAAAATTCATTACATAAAATATTGGGTCTAGATTTTCCTAATAAATTTTGGAGCATTAATGGATATTTCTCATAAAAATCAAACTAATAGATATTTAATTCTATTATCGGCATTGGTCTTTTGTTTTATTATTTCAGGGACTTCCATTTTCTCTTTAATTGCAAGAGCTTTACAAGACAGCAAAGGTTGGGAAAATACTAATATATCAATGGCTTATAGTTTATACAATATCATATTAGCCATCTTTGGTATTGTTACCAGCTCTATTATTCAACGTTTTTCGGAAAAACTGATTATTTATATTGGCATATTTTGCTACGGTGGTGGCTTTGTTCTTAGTTCATTTTCCACCACTCATCACCTACTGTTTTTCTTTGGTTTTGGGATTATTTCAGGCATTGGGGGCGGTATTTTGTACAATTTTACCCTTACCAACACACTGCAATGGTTTGCTGATAAACGTGGGTTGATTTCAGGTATTTTAGGGTCAGCCTTGTTTGCCCCACTTATTCTTGCGCCTATTTGCACGAGTTTATTAAAAACGCACGATATTTATCAGGTATTACGTATTCTTGGTTTATCTTTTTTTATTATTTTGATTTGCTTTGCTTGGATAGTGAAAAAACCATCAGAAGAATATATTGAGCTATATAAAGCCAAAGACCGCAATATTCAAAAAAATAGCCAAAATTTACTGCTTGCTGATGATAAAAAATGGAATGAAATGCTAAAAACCTCTGATTTTTGGCTACTTTGGCTGGTATTTGCTTTTGCCAACACGCCATCTATGATGATGTTAGCATCTGTTGCTGGTATCGGCAAAGTTCAAGTTGGCTTTGATGAAAAACAAATGACTTTTGCAGTAATGTCACTTGCTATTGCAACTTTAATCGGTAGATTTAGTTTTGGTTTAATTTCCGATTATTTAGGGCGATATCGAACACTATTTCTCGCTTTAACGATAGAAATCGTTGCTATTTTTATTTTTCCAAGTATTAAAAGTGTCTATTTGTTTATTGCTTTTGTGATGATTTTAAAAATTTGTGGTTCCTCATTAGCCGTGCTATTTCCACCGATTACAGCCGAATGCTTTGGATTAAAACACTGCGTTTTAAACTATTCCATTATGTTTACCGCCTATTCTGCAGCTGCATTTATTGCAGGTGGTTTAGCAGACTTTTATAGAAAACAAAATGATTATACATATGCCTTTATTTGGGCAGGTATCTTATTATGTATTGCTATACTCATTCTGCTGTATTTTATGATTTTACGAAAACATAAAGTGAATAAAGCAATCTCTGCAAAGCTATGATTTTTCATTCATCATTTATGTTTTGATACGTTTTTACTTTGTTAAACTTTATTTTCGTTTCACTTCCAGTGTTCTAAACGAATGGTGATTTTTCTTAAAGTAAAATCATTGTCAAGATACCATTGTATGTGGTATTTTCTCATTTGATTGAGATGCTTGTAAGTCATAATGTCTTATTTTCTTTTTGAACCACGAACATTAAGTCTATAACGCATCTCTACTTTTTTAAATCTATACGGAATAAACTTATGAATCACGAAACTGCATTAGGCAATGCTTTTAAAACTGCTGTTCAAAACATCAGCAAAAGGAAACAAACTGAAATGATCAGTGAATATATTTATAAAAAATATGATGTTTTTAAACAATGTAAACCTTTGGCGGTAGGTATTGAAGAAGAACTTATTGCAGCAATGCCACAATTTCAGGCTGCTTTGATTGTCCGTGTTTTGGGCAATCATTGTCGCCGTCCGCGCTACATTAAAGCAATTGCTAGCGGTGGTAAACGTTTTGATTTGCGTAATAAAGTTAAAGGAAAAGTTTCTCCTGAAGAACAAGAAAATGCAGCACAAAATCCCGTCGTTAAAGAAATGATGGAAAAAATTGCTGCAAAAAAAGCAACGGATAAACCAGCAGTTGCAGAGCAAACTGCCGCAGAAAATCCAGAACAAGCAAATTGATGGGTTTGTAAAACCATTTAAACTAAAAACGCCCTATCAAGGGCGTTTGTTTTCATCACTCGTTTTTTATTTTCCTTTTGATGTTTTTTCACAAATTGAAACCTTTGCAAAACTTGTCATTCTGAACTTTTCGCAGAAAAGTGAAGAATCTTATTCTTTGTTTTATAAAGATTTTTCCCTTTCACTTCGTTCAAGGTCAAAATAACGAATAGTATAAGTAGGGTTTTGCAAAGGTTTCAAATTGCTTCTGAAAACCTACTATTCAGAACTCACTATTTTTAGCGCAAATAAATAAGTTTATAAAACAAATAGTTAGATTATTAACTTTTCTACGCAACATTCAAAATAACGAATTTCACAGAAGTTTCAGCTTCTTCTTTATCTGTTTGCGTTGTCATTTAAATGCGTAATTCTGTTAAAATGGGCTTTTTTCTTTTTCAGGCTGCCTGAAATGTTTGCAAACATCTCCCCAGAAGTTTTAGCGCGTGCGCGAGAAGTAAAACTATTGATTTTAGACGTTGATGGTGTATTAACCAGTGGTCAGCTTTTTATGGCAAGCGATGGCGACATCATCAAAGCTTTTAATACTTTGGACGGACACGGTGTAAAAATGTTGCAAGAAAGCGGCGTGCAAACAGCGATTATTACCGCACGCAATGACAATGCAGTGCGCTACCGTGCTGAACAATTAGGCATTACTCATTATCTTCACGGACAACACGATAAGAAAAAAGCATATTTTGAATTATTACAACAAGCTGATGTGGCACAAAATCAATGCGCAATGGTGGGAGATGATGTGATTGATTTGCCGATTTTATCACGTTGCGGTTTTCCCATTGCCGTTGCCAATGCGCACGAATTTGTGCAACAACACGCTGTTTGGGTAACGAAAAAAAATGGTGGTTTTGGTGCTGTGCGAGAAGTAACCGATTTTATTATGCACGCACAGGGAACATTGCAGGCAGCATTGGAGCGTTATTTGGTATGAGTCGTTTTCGCAGTTTATTGTTTCCTTTGGCATTAGCTTTGATTTTGGGTGGCTTATCGGCTTGGTTAGGACGCATCAGTGAAGTAGTGATAGAAGAAGTAAAATTAGACCCTGCTGAACCGCAATACAGTATGAACAATATTCAAGGGCGTACTTTTGACGAATCAGGCAGCCTGAAAGAATTATTGATTGCACCAAAAGCTTGGCAGTTGCCCGACCAAAAAAATATTTTTTTAAGCGAACCCAAATTGCAACTTTTAAATGAACAACAGTTACAATACAGCGTAAACAGCGAAATGGCACGCTATGAATTAGCCAGTAAAAAAGTGTTTTTTGAAAAAAATGTTGTACTCAATAAAGCAGCCAATAAAAAAGACCCAGCAGCACGCATTAAAACCAGTCAATTGGTTGTGGACACCACAACAGAAACAGCACAAACCACAGCACCTATTGAGTATCAATATGGTTTATCTCACGGTGTCGCCAATGGTTTAATCTATAACCATAAAATGGGACAATTAAATCTCCCTAAACGAGTGAAAGTAACGATTTATGACCTTAAATAAATTCAGCAAAACAGTGTTATTGAGTTTAGTGTTTTCAGGCAGCCTGAACGCATTTGCACTTGATAGCGACCGTAAACAACCCATTCAAATTGAAGCCGATCAAGCATCTTTAGATCAGAAAAATCAAGTAACCACATTCAGTGGCAATGTCATCATCAAACAAGGCACGCTCAATTTTCGTGCGCAAAACGTACGTTTATCACAAGACAAAAACGGCAATCAAAGCGTAAGCGCATCAGGCAGTCCTGTTTATTTCAGCCAACAACTTGAAAACAAAGGAAAAGTGGAAGGACAAGGCAATAAAGTAGAATATTCATCTGCCACAAATGTTGTGAAACTGTTGGGCAATGCCAAAGTACAACGCGGTGGTGATGTTGCACGCGGTCAAAGCATTACGTATAACACCAAGACCGAAGTATACAGCGTATTAGGCGGCAAATCAGCGAATGGCAAAAGCTCTTCGCGCGTAAGCATTATTATTCAGCCAAACAGCAAATAATTCAGGCAGCCTTTACTATTTATTCCGATAAAAATTATGACAAATTCACATCTCCAAGTTCAAGGACTACAAAAAACATTTGGCAAACGTCAAGTGGTCAAAAACTTCTCCCTAGAAATCAAAAGTGGCGAAGTTGTTGGTTTACTAGGACCCAATGGCGCAGGCAAAACCACCAGTTTTTATATGATTGTAGGCTTAATTGCAGCAGATTCAGGCAGCATTTTATTGAATGGACAAGAATTGCGTCATCGTCCCATTCACGAACGCGCCCAAGCAGGCATTGGTTATTTGCCACAAGAAGCGTCCATTTTTCGCAAAATGACTGTAGAACAAAACATACGTGCCATTTTGGAAATTTGCTTGCCCAAACAACGCGAAGAACAAGAAAAACAATTAGAAAAACTATTGACCGATTTAAATATTGAACGTCTACGCAACAGTCCAGCACCATCACTATCTGGTGGCGAACGACGACGCGTAGAAATTGCACGCGTTTTAGCAATGCAACCACGATTTATTTTATTAGACGAACCTTTTGCAGGAGTAGACCCCATTGCCGTAATGGACATTCAAAAAATCATTGAATTTTTAAAAGAACGTGGCATTGGTGTCTTAATTACCGATCATAACGTACGCGAAACCTTGCGTATTTGTGATTGTGCCTATATTATTAGCGACGGTAGCGTATTGGCATCTGGAAAACCAGAAGAATTAGTCAACAACGAACAAGTACGCGCCGTCTATTTAGGTGAACATTTCAACTTATAACTTTTATACATGAGCAATAACAACGATTTACAAATCAAACTCAAACAAACCCAACAATTAAGTCAGGGTTTGCAACAATCGTTGCGCTTATTGCAAATGTCCAGCATAGAAATTGAACGAGAAATAGAAAACTGGTTGCAAGAAAATCCCTTATTAGAGCGCGAAGAGCTGCCTGAAGATGCTTATCAACCATCGCGCAGCATCACCGCCAACATCAGCAAAACAGGTATCAGCTTAGACGATGAAGAAAACGAATCCGCTTGGGAAAATTTAGCCGCAAAAGAAACCTTAAACGACTACTTACACAAACAAGTTTGTGAACACCCACTCACCGAAGAAGAAGCCTTTCGCGTACACATACTGATTGATTTTCTAGATGAAAAAGGCTATCTCACCGACACCATTGAAGAAATCATAGAAAACACCCCATTAGAATGGCAACTAGACGAAGAAAATATGGAAATTGCGCTAGAACACTTACGCAATTTTGACCCTGTTGGTGTCGCCACTTACGACCTAACGCAATCACTGTTATACCAACTAGACAGATTACCTGCTTCCACAGAGCGCAAAGCAGCCGCACAAATTGTGATGAAACACCTAAAATGTGTTTCACAAAACATACCCAAAAGCGTTATCAAAATCAAAAAACTGCTGCCTGAATACAATGACACAACCCTACGCGAAGCGTGCGAAATGATTCAAAGTCTAAATCCCTATCCCTCATACGGTTTTGCTGATGAAGAATCCACGCACTTTATTCGTCCAGACGTATACATAGAACGAGATAAAAAAGGTTGGCGCGTCATCAGCAACGAAACCGCGTGGCCACAAATTTCCGTTAATCGCGAACTCACTGATGCCCTGCAATCCGAAAAAAATTTAGACAGCGAATGGCGACAAAAAATCGCCAGTGCAAAACAAAAAATCAATATGTTGCAACAACGCAAAAGCACCGTTATGCGTGTTGCAGAATACATACTAGAAAATCAAAAAGATTTCTTTGTTTTTGGTGAAATAGGCTTAATGCCTTTACGCATCAAAGATTGTGCGCAAGCCCTAGAATTAGCGGAATCCACCATATCGCGAGCAGTCAGCAACAAATATTTAGCTTGCCCACAAGGCTTATTTCCATTACGCTACTTCTTCACACAAAACGTTGTAGAAAATAATGGTGAAGGAATCAGCGCACACGCCATCAAATCTGTAATGGAACAAATGATAGCCAACGAAGACAAGAAAAAACCCTTATCCGACTTCGCTATCCACGAATTATTACAACAACAAGGCATAAACATCGCAAGGCGAACCGTTGCCAAATATCGTGAGCAACTGGGTTTACCTACTGTGCAGCAACGTCGAGAAACTTAATTATTACCTTTTGTTTTTTCTCTGCCCGATTTTTCAGGCAGCTTTTTTGACCGCAACCAATAGGAGTTCATCATGAACCTAAAAATCACTGGTTTAAATTTTGATGTTACCGATGCTATTCACGAACGCGTCAGCAAAAAACTAGAACGCATAGTAAGACACAGCGATGATGTGATTAACGTGAGCATCACCCTTATTGTTGAAAAACTGGAACACAAAGCCACCGCGCAAGTGCATTTAGCAGGAAAAGATTTGCACGTTGAAACGGTAGAAAAAGATATGTATGCCGCGATTGACGTATTAGCAGACAAACTAGACCGCGCCATTTTGCAGCACAAAGAAAAAAGCAGGAGTGTGCATTAAAAAATAATGAAACCCCTTTCAGGCAGGGCAGATTAAAGTTTCAAGTACAACACTTTAAGTGTTCAAAAAAACTTTTTGGTGTTTGCCAGCCTAATGACTTTTTTGGTCTATTATTAAATTCATCTTAAACAGACTTGAACGGATTTTAGTTCATCATCACTGATTGAATTAAAATCCGTTCTCTTTGTAAGACAAAATTTTAGAGAAGCAAAAATACTGTTTTATCAACAAGTTAACATTCTCAATCAACCCTTTTTAGCTTCGCAGAAACTGCGGTTTGATGACTTCGTCATCTCTTTTTTCGCTTTGATGCCATCAATTTTACGACTAATGGTTGATACACTTCATCCTAGCGCAATGGCAATTTTTCTTAATGTGTATTTGTTGTCAAAAAACCATTGTATGTGGTATTTTTCTAATCTGGTGAGATAGTGGTAAGCCATAATATTCTTTTCTGACTAAAAAAACATTGGGCGACAAAAGGTTGCTACACTCAACGTTGGCATACGCACAATAACGTAATAAAATTTTGCAAAGTATCAACCAAAAATGCTTCATAGGAAAATCAAATGTTTCACATTGCTGTTATTGCATTAGGTAGCAATCTTGCCAACCCCATTGAACAAATTCAAAACGCCATCAAACGTCTTAATACGCTGCCTGAAATCCAATCTATGACCGTTTCTTCACTTTATCGCACCGCGCCTGTTGGTTACACTGAACAACCTGATTTTATTAACGCTGTTGCCATCATTCACACCACTTTTTCTCCTTACCAACTTCTACACGCTTTGCAAGACATTGAGCAACAGTTTGGACGCGAACGCAGTTTTCGTAATGCCCCACGCACATTAGATTTAGATATTATTGATTTTTCAGGAGAAATTTATAATCAACCTGAACTGACTTTGCCCCACCCACGCGCACATGAGCGTGGTTTTGTGATGCACCCATTGGCAGAAATTGCCCCTGATTACCCTATTGGTCATTTTGGCAATGCGCAACAGCTGTCGCAAAAATTGGGAAACGATGGTATTGAAAAAATTATGTAACGTTTGATTTAAAGTTTGATAAAAATCAGAAAATCACAACAATCATAAAAAAATCAGTTAAAATACACGGTTTTTTTAATCATTATCTTTTTATGAAACACGCCTTGTTTTTTTGCGTTTTTTCAGGCAGCCTGATAACGCTTGCACACGCTAATGACGCTATTCATTGTCGCACCATAGAAGATGCGTCTTTGCGCTTGGCGTGTTATGACCAACTTTACACACCTACTGAATCTGCTGAAAAAGTTTCCAATACTTCAAAAGCAGTAGATTTGGAAGAAACTTATCGCGCCAATATTGAAAACAATACAAACAATAATAAAGAAGCGCAAATTGTGTTTGCCAGCAATGAAGATACTGTGGGCAAAACGCCTTCAAGATTGCAACGCCTTTATGATTTAGAACGCAATCAAGGTGGTATTTTAACGGTGCGTGAACACGAAGCGATGTATTTATTGCCTGCTTGGTATCGCAGTAGTCCCAATTACCACCCTTTTTCACCTTCACGCGGTCAAGCCAATAATGATATTCAGCAACAACAAAAACGTTTAGAAACGAAAATGCAAATTTCGTTTAAAACCAAAATATTAGAAGATTTATTTAAAACGCGTGCTGATGTTTGGTTTGGCTACACCCAACAATCTAATTGGCAAATTTATAATCAGGGTGAAAAATCTGCACCATTTCGCAATAATGACTATTCACCTGAACTTTTTATTACGCAACCTGTTAAAGCACGTCTGCCCTTTAATGGACGGTTACGCGTTTTAGGTGCTGGATACGTACATCAATCCAATGGTCAAAGTCGTCCATTATCTCGCTCTTGGAATCGTGTTTATCTGATGGCAGGTATGGAATGGGGAAATTTAACGATTGTTCCACGCTTATGGGCACGTGTAGATGCCAAAGGCGAGGAAGATGATAATCCTGATATTATGAAATATATGGGTTATGGCGATGTGCGTATACACTACAAAATAGACGACAAACATACGCTAATGTCCACTTTGCGCTACAACCCTTTTAAAAATCGTGGTGCCATTCAACTGGGTTACACATTCCCTATTAAAGGCAGACTAAAAGCCTACGCACAAGGATTTTATGGTTATGGCGACAGTCTTTTAGACTATAACCGTAAACAAGGCGGTATAGGTATTGGGGTTTTACTGAATGAGTGGTAAAACTTTTTAAAACATTTCAGGCAGCCTGAAAACAATTATTCAGGGCTATGGTTAACACAATAAAAATATGAATGCACCTAATACAAACACTGGCAACGCCTTTACACGCACCATCAAAAAATACTTTATTGCAGGTGTTTTGGTGTGGCTGCCCATTATTGTTACCATTTGGATTCTCAGTTTCATCATTGGTACAACCGACCGTTTGGTGAGTTTTCTGCCACAAAAATGGCAGCCTGAAACTTATTTAGGCGTACACATACCAGGTTTAGACTTTTTGATGGCACTGATTATCCTGTTTATCACAGGGATTTTAGCTGCCAATGTATTGGGACGAAAAATTTTAGAAGGTTGGGACAGTCTATTAGGACGCATTCCCGTTGTAAAATCCATTTACTCGGGAGCGAAAAAAGTATCGGAGTCGCTATTTTCCGACAACAGTCGCTCCTTTAAAACCCCTGTATTGGTTCCCTTTCCGCAACCCAATATTTGGACGATTGCTTTTATTTCAGGCAGCCTACCACAAACCATTAATGAACGTTTACCTGATAATGAAGGCTACACACCTGTTTATGTCCCCACCACGCCCAACCCAACAGGTGGTTACTACATTATGGTAAAAAACAGCGATATTCGTGAACTCAATATGAGTGTAGACGATGCTTTAAAATACATTATTTCATTGGGTATGGTTTCTCCTGATGACACGCCCAACACGCTGCCTGAAAACAAATAATTTCATTCAGGCAGCCTGAAACGTTTAATTTTTCAGGCAGCTTTTAAACTGCTTAAAATGTTTTAAATAAAAATGTTTAATAAATAGTTAAATATATAGAGGAACTCTTATGCGTACCAACTACTGTGGCTTAATTAGTGAACAATATCTTGACCAAACCGTTACCGTCAAAGGTTGGGTACATCGTCGTCGCGATCACGGTGGTGTTATTTTCATTGACTTACGCGACCGTGAAGGCATCGTACAAGTCGTGATTGACCCTGACACACCAGAAGCTTTTTCATTAGCGGATTCATCACGAAGCGAATATGTATTAAGCATCACAGGACGCGTACGCAACCGCCCTGCTGGCACAGAAAACGACAAAATGATTTCAGGCAAAATTGAAATCTTGGCAAAAGAAATTGAAATTCTCAACACATCAGCAACGCCACCATTCCCTATTGATGAAGAAGGCATTAGTGAAAACGTACGTCTAACCCATCGCGTCATTGACTTACGCCGTCCTGTGATGCAAAAAAATCTGCGTTTACGCTACCAAGTTGCTATGGGCGTGCGCCGTTATTTAGACGAACAAGGCTTTATTGACATAGAAACCCCAATGCTCACTCGCTCCACTCCTGAAGGTGCGCGTGATTACCTTGTCCCTAGCCGTGTACACCCAGGTGAATTTTTCGCGCTGCCACAATCACCACAACTGTTTAAACAACTATTGATGGTGGCAGGTTTTGACCGTTACTACCAAATCACCAAATGTTTCCGTGATGAAGACTTACGCGCCGACAGGCAGCCTGAATTCACCCAAATTGACTTGGAAACTTCATTCTTAACCGAAAACGAAATTATGGACATCACAGAAGGTATGGTTAAACAAATCTTCAAAGATGTTTTAAATGTAGATTTAGGCACATTCCCACGTATGCCATTTAGTGAAGCAATGTTCTATTATGGTTCAGACAAACCCGATATGCGCGTTAGCTTAAAATTCACAGAATTAACCGAGTTAATGAAAACAGAAGAATTAAAAGTCTTCCGTGCAGCAGCTGATATGGCAGGCGGTCGCGTCGTTGCCTTACGCGTGCCAAACGGTGCAGCATTCAGTCGCAAAGAAATTGATGAATACACCAAATTTGTCGGCATTTACGGCGCAAAAGGTTTAGCCTACATCAAAGTCAATGACATCAGCAAAATCACCAACGGCGAAGACAGTGGTTTACAAAGCCCCATTGTCAAAAACCTATCCGAAAGCTGCCTGAAAGCCATTATTGAACAAACAGGCGCACAAAATGGCGACATCATCTTCTTCGGTGCCGACAAAGCAAAAATCGTCAACGAAGCAATGGGCGCACTACGTGTTAAAGTCGGACATGAACACGGCGAAGAAAATGGCTACTTCATCAACGAATGGAAACCATTATGGGTTGTAGACTTCCCAATGTTTGAATACGATGAAGAAAACACACGCTGGGCAGCGATGCACCACCCATTCACTTCTCCCAAAGCAGGTCATGAAGACTTAATGGAAAGTGAACCTGAAAACTGTCTAGCCCGCGCTTATGATATGGTCTTAAACGGCTGGGAAATTGGTGGAGGCTCTATTCGTATTCACCGCGCTGATGTGCAAGAAAAAGTGTTTGCAGCCTTAAAAATCACACCAGAAGAACAACAAAACAAATTTGGTTTCTTGTTAGACAACTTAAAATTTGGTGCGCCACCACATGGCGGTTTAGCTTTCGGTTTAGACCGCTTGGTAACCTTAATGGCAGGTGCAGAATCCATTCGTGATGTCATCGCCTTCCCCAAAACCCAACGCGCCCAATGCTTGCTCACCACCGCGCCAAACGCTGTGGACGACAAACAATTACGCGAATTAAACTTACGTTTGCGTGCCAAAGCAAACGAAAATAAAGAAGTTTAATTAAGCGTAAACGTATATTTCACATTCATAGCGAAGAATATTGTGGTTAAACACGTAAAATTCTTCGCTATTTAACAAAATAACATATTGAAATATGAAAAAAGATGTAACTATATTTGGTATTGTCATTATTTTTATTTTGATTTTAGTGGATTTTCTTGTTCCATTTATTACCATCTATCTATATAAAAAAAAATTAACAAAAATACCATATAATCAATATATTAAAATAAACGAGGGGTGTATTTTCATTACAAAATATGAAGAAACTGAACGTGATGACGATGGCGATTTAAGAACAATAACAAAATATGATGTTCAAGTTATTGACAAGGGTAAATCAGAACCCAAAATATATCGTATAGCAGTGAATAATGCTTTTATCACCAATATTTCCCAATTAGAAAATTTAATAGCAAAATCACAACAAATATCTCCAGACCCCAAAATAGCTGCAGAAACAAAATCGGAAAAAATAGAAATTTCTTCTTTATCAGAATTAACAAAACATTTTGTTGATTCAATTAAAACATTGTCTATTGAAGGTTTAAACCAGCATAACGAACCCAAAACATATCAGTTAGAATTATATTTGAATGGACATATTTGGTTAGTTGGTGGCGATAATCCCATACTCAATAATAAAAAACTCGCCCATTCTTTTTTTCTCATTGAAGTAGAATATTTAGGAGAAAAATTATATTCATTATTAAGTAACGTAAAACAAATAGAACAAGTCAAAACTCAAACTAATGAACAAACTGGGATAACAATAAAATTAAGCAAAAAAGTGACGGCTCATTTATTTATCATTTTATTTTTGTTTATTTTTATTGTTGGATATGCGTATTATAATGTGCTGTTTAAATAAAAACGTTTAATCTCAATCTAATTCAGGCAGGGTTGCCTGAAAATTAAGGTCAATACTATGGTTATGAAAAAAAAATCGTCAACAGAACCCATTATTTTTTGGATTTTATTAACGACACTATGTTACTTACTGATTCAAATTTGGGTATACGATTTTAGTTTATTGCATTACGTTGATGATGAGCTGCCTGAACCGCAACACTCATCAAACGCCCCATCGCAACAGCAAAGCGAGCATAACAACACAAAAAACAATTTTGGCAGCATTTCGCATCGCAAAAAGAATTTAGAAGAAAAAACCAATATATTATTAAAAGACAACGCGCTTTTAGAACGAAAAAATGCCCAATTAAAAGCCGAAGTAGAAGACTTTAAAAACGGTTTTGACGCAACCGTTGAAATTGCACGACATAAACACGGTTACATTCAAAACGAAGAAACATATTACGACATTAAATCACGTTAAACTGCAAAAAACCATGCAATCCAATATTAACGACCCCACTTATCACCATTTTATTGCAAAAATCGTCCAACAAGGCTATCTGTTCACGCTCACTGACGAAGATGATTTTTACGCAGAATGTCCTTCGGAAGTGTATGAAAACAATTTAGGTGAAAGCATAATGGTCAATTGTTTTTGGGACGACCAAACCGATGCACTCAACTGTATGACCGATGAATGGGAAGATTATTTATTGGAAAAAATAGATTTAGCAGACTTTATCAACGACGTGCTGCCTGAATGTTACAAAGAAAAACATTTATTAGGCATCGCCTTTGATGAACAACTTTACGGTTTAGAAGCCGAACCCATTGACGTTTTAGGCGACATTTTGACACTTATTTTAAAACTCAATCAAGACAAACACTATGAACGTTTTCCCATTTGGCTAGAACAATGGCAAGATTGGCAAAACGAACAACAGCAACAACGCAACATTCACTGATTTCAGGCAGCCCAACACGCTGCCTGAATATTTCTTA
>JAFSQZ010000069.1 GCA_017446355.1 Neisseriaceae bacterium | reverse complement strand
TAGTTTGTTGTGGTGGGACTGATCCGCCCAATCTACAAAACATTGCGGTTTTGTGGTGGGTTGTAAACCCGCCCTACGCCTGAAAGGGTATTTCAGGCTGCCTGAAAAGTCAATGGTGCGCTGCGCTTTTTGTGTGTTTTGCAAAATTTGTTATGGCGCATTTATTCGCTCAAAATAATGAAAGTGGCAATGCGTTTATCGTGCTAATTTTTGTGCCATAAAAGATGCTATTTCATTGATGTTGATTTTTTGTGATGCGTTTTCGCGTCTGTCTGCGTATTCCACTACGCCTTCTTTTAGCCCACGCTCGCCAATGACAATGCGATGGGGTATGCCAATCAATTCGCTGTCGGCTAGTAGTACGCCTGCGCGTTCATCACGGTCATCAAGTAAAACATCTATGCCTTGTTGTTTCAGGCTGCTGTACAACTCGTTAGCAAGGGTGCGTACGTCTTCGGATTTTTTGTAGTTCATTGGCACAATCACTACGCTAAATGGTGCCATGGCTTCTGTCCAAATAATGCCTCGCTCGTCAAAATTTTGTTCAATGGCGGCAGCAACGACGCGTGTGATGCCGATACCATAACAGCCCATTTCCATAATTTGTGATTTGCCATTATTGTCTAGATACACGGCGTTCATTGCTTCGGCGTATTTGGTGCGTAATTGGAATACGTGTCCAACTTCAATGCCTCGCGCTAATTTGAGCTTGCCTTGTCCACAAGGGCTTGGATCGCCTTCTACTACGTTGCGTAAATCTACAAATTCAGGTTCAGCAGCATCTCGTCCAAAGTTGAAACCTGTGTAGTGGTGGTCATCTTCATTGGCACCAATGACCCAATCCGCGCCTTTTTCTACGGCAAAATCTGCATATACTTTGCCTTTGAAACCAATAGGACCGAGTGAGCCGCTGTTTGCGCCAAATTGTGCGACAATACTTTCAGGCTGCGCCATTGTGAGTGGTGATTTTACACCTGCTAGTTTTTCGGCTTTGATGTCGTTAAATTCGTGATCACCACGCAATAACAATAATACTAATTCACCTTCGTTTTCGCCTTCAACTACAATGGATTTCATCATTTTTTCGGTTGGTAAATTGACGAATTTGGCAATTTGTTCAATGGTTTTAATATTGGGCGTGTGAATTTTATTGAGGTTTTGCGTGGGTTTGGCACGGCTGCCTGAAAGGGGTAAAGTTTGTGCTAATTCTATGTTGGCAGCGTAATCAGAGCTGTCGCTGTATGCAATGATGTCTTCACCGCTTTCTGCCAATACTTGAAATTCGTGAGAGCCTGTGCCACCAATGCTGCCTGTATCGGCTGCAACAGGACGAAAGCTTAAACCTAATCGTGTGAATATGCGACAATAAGCGTCATACATCACGCGATAAGTTTCTTGTAAAGACGTTAAATCCGTGTGAAATGAATACGCGTCTTTCATGACAAATTCACGCGCACGCATTACGCCAAAACGGGGGCGAATTTCATCACGGAATTTTGTTTGAATATGGTAAAAATTTTTGGGCAGTTGTTTGTAGCTATTGACTTCTTTGCGCACAATATCAGTGATGACTTCTTCGCAGGTGGGTCCTACGCAAAAATCACGGTCGTGGCGATCTTTTAGGCGTAATAATTCTTTACCGTAAAATTCCCAACGTCCGCTTTCTTGCCATAATTCTGCTGGTTGCACCACGGGCATCAATAATTCAATGCAGCCTGCGTTGTTCATTTCTTCGCGAACAATGTTTTCTACTTTGCGCAATACGCGCAAACCCATTGGCATCCAAGTGTATAAGCCAGAAGCGTTGGCTTTGATAAGACCTGCACGCAACATTAGTTGATGACTGGGTAGGGTGGCTTCGTTGGGGGCTTCTTTTAGGGTGGAGATAAAAAATTGACTGGCTTTCATAATGATTGTGAAATGATGGTGAATAAAAATAAAAGTGTGATTGTAGCAGTTTTATAGGGGAGTTTCATAATAATAGTTGTGTGTTGATTATTATTCAGGCAGCCTTAAATCTTTGCAAAGATTTAAGGTGGTGTTGGTTGATAAAAATACTGCACGATTTTTGGTTACGGTAGAACAAAATCGTGCAGTATTATCATTAAATATAGATAGGGTTTTATTGCGATTGCATACGAATCATTACAACGGGTTCATTGACTGAATCATAGGATTCTATTTTTTCAATAGCAGAGATGATGTTTTTTTCAACGGTATTGTGCGTCAAAATCACAATTTCCGCTTGATTGTTGTCCAGCATTCCTTTTTGAATGAGGGCTTCAATGGAAACGTCTTGTTGCGCCAAAATGTTGGCAATGCTGCCTAAAACGCCTGGTCTATCCGCTGCCTGAACGCGTAAATAGTAGCTGCTACTGATTTCGCTGATGTCTAGGAAGTGTTGTTCTTCTACTTCGCTGGGTTGGAAAGATAAGTGCGGTACACGGTTTTCTGTGTCGGCAGTGAGTAGGCGTGAAATGTCTAAAATGTCGGCAACTACTGCGCTGGCGGTTGGCAGTGAGCCTGCACCTGCGCCGTAATATAAGGTTTCGCCAACCATATCAGCATTGACGCGTACGGCATTCATAACGCCGTTTACTTTGGCAAGTAAATAGCTTTCAGGCAGCAATGTTGGGTGTACACGCAATTCTATGCCTTTTTCGGTTTTGCGTGTGATGCCCAGTAGTTTGATGCGATAACCGAGTTCTTCGGCGTATTTGATGTCGCGACTGTCTAATTTGCTGATGCCTTCTAAATGACAGGCTTTGAAGTTGATGGGCGTGCCAAAGGCGAGTGCGGACATAATGGTGATTTTGTGTCCTGCGTCGTGTCCTTCAATGTCAAAAGTTGGGTCGGCTTCGGCATAACCGAGTTCTTGTGCTTGTTTTAAGGCTTGTTCAAAAGAGCTGCCTTGTTCACGCATTTGCGTTAAGATGAAGTTGCTGGTGCCATTGATAATGCCTGCAATGGCTTTGATTTTGTTGGCGGCTAAACCTTCTCGCAAGGCTTTAATGATGGGAATACCACCTGCAACCGCTGCTTCAAATTGTACCATCACGTTTTTTTGTTCTGCTAATGCAAAAATTTCGTTACCGTATTCAGCCAGCAGTTTTTTGTTGGCGGTTACTACGTGTTTACCAGCTTCTATGGCTTTTAAAACGGCTTCTTTGGCGATGCCTGTGCCACCAAAAAGTTCTACAACAATATCTATTTCAGGGTGTGCCACTAATGTTAATGGGTCTTTGATGAATTGTGCTTGTGGGCATAATTCTTTTGCGCGTTCTTGTTCTAATGCGCAGACGGCAAAAATGCGGATATCTCGTCCTAAACGGCGCGATAATTCACTGGCGTTTTGATGTACCACTTCTACGACACCACTGCCAACTGTTCCTAAACCTAATAAACCAATATTGATGGCTTGCATAAAAACTCCTGAAAAATTTGAAAATCATTAAATAAACTGGTTAATACTACTTGATTTTGTACTTTCTTGCACCTTTTTTGTTTTTTAGGCTACCTGAAAGATTTTTTCTTGTTTTGTGTTTGTTGATAACTGTGTGTTAATAGGTTTTTGAGCTCATCATCATTAATGCGATTAAGCACAATACTAATCCAATGCTTTTTGTTCATATGGTAGGCAGGGAAAATGGTTTGGTAATCAATTAAAATCATAGTAGCCAATTCAGGATTACATTTTAGATTGAGTAAATCAATTGTATCTGTATCGGTTAGACCTAATTTTTGGGCAGATAGATTTTGTACCAGCACAGCAAACCATTTTTGATTGTCGTTTCGCCGAAAAATGCAAAATTGTGGATATTTTTTCCATAAATATTCGGGAAAAACGTTGTATTGTTCTTGAATATAGGAAATGATATCCATTTTGTACCCTTATTTATTTTGTATTTTCAAACAAGGTTTTGATTTTTGTTTTAAGCTGCCTGAAATGTTTTCAGGCAGCTTGTTAAGGTGATGCTTAAATTTTTTCTTGTAACCATTGTGAAATGGAAGCGAGCATTTCAGGCAGCTTGTCAGTGTCCACGCCGCCTGCTTGTGCCAAATCTGGACGACCGCCGCCTTTGCCACCAACTTGTTCAGCTGCAAATTTTACCAAATCACCTGCTTTAATTTTGTTGGTTAAGGGTTTGGATACGCCTGCGCATAAGGCGATTTTGTTATTGTTTACAGCAGCCAGTAACACCACAGCTTTGTCTGATTTGCCTGTTAAGTCGGTAACGATGTCGCGCAAGGCTGCTGCATCTGCGTCCATTTGCGCTACGACTAAATTTGTTTCACCTACATTTTTTGCGTTGTCTAATAATTTTGCACCTGCGTGAACCGCTAATTCAGCTTTGGCTTTGCTTAATTCTTTTTCTACTGCTTTTAATTGAGTTGCGTTGGCTTGAATTTTGGTTAATACGTCTTTTTCGGTTTGTGCTTTGACTTCGGCAATGATGTTTTTTAACAAGTTTTCTTGATTTTGAACGAAATTTAAAGCGTTAAAGCCTGTGATGGCTTCTATACGGCGCACACCTGCGGCAATGCCACTTTCGCTGGTGATTTTGAATAAGCCAATATCGCCTGTTCGCGCAACGTGTGTGCCACCACATAATTCGGTAGAAAATTCGCCCATTTGCACCACGCGTACTTCTTCGCCGTATTTTTCGCCAAACAACATCATTGCGCCTGTTTTTTGCGCGTCTTCCATACTCATAATGTTGGCAGAAACAGGAATATTCGCCAAAATGGCAGCATTGACACGATGTTCTACTTCGGCAATTTCTTCGGCGGTTATGGGTTGATGATGTGAGATGTCAAAACGGGTGAGTTGTGCGGTTACCAATGAGCCTTTTTGTTCTACGTGTGTCCCTAAAACTTC
>JAFSQZ010000068.1 GCA_017446355.1 Neisseriaceae bacterium | reverse complement strand
TTTCGCAATGACAAGATGAAAAATAATTTTGTATTTTGCGTGTCAGTGAAAACTTTTATCTTTAACGTCTTTTAGGCAGCCTGAAATATTTCAAAACACGTCATTGCGAGCCTTGCAACGCAAGGCATGGCAATCTCCCCATTTAAACTGAACCTTTTGCAGCCTGAAATAAAAACATGTCATTGCGAGCTTTACAACGTAAAGCGTGGCAATCTCCTAAATGTTTCAGGCAGCTTAAATGAAACGGTTGTTGTTGTATTAAGAAGATTGCAAAGTTTGCTGTTGCAAACTTCGCAATGACGGTTATCGTCAAAGTGGTTTTCAAAATGCGATGATTTTTAACAAAGTTAGTAGGGTGTTGGTATTTTTAACAAAATGTTTACCGAAAAAACGCCCCACAACAATGTTTGAATTTCTTTGATGAACCACAAAAACACGGCGTTTTCATACTGGGTAAAGGCACGGTTGGGTCAATAAAAAACCACTTATTTTCTATGCACACAAATGTGGACAACTCTTGATGCTGTTGCGTGATGCCGTTTTCGCTAAAATGCGCAATAAATTCTACTTGGGCGTGCATTTGTCCTATTTTTTCTTTAAACGTCAAAATCTTCAAGCCTAGCCACGTTGCGCGTTCACTCCAAGATTTTATGGCGGCTAAATCCAATAAATCTTGTTGTGCTGGCACAGTGGTTTGTTTTAAATAATCAATGTGTTGCAAAGCAAACGCGCTGTAACGTGAACGCATAAGCGTTAAAGCATTTGGCGCGTGTTGTTGTCCAGTGTGAAAAACTTGGCAACACGATTGATAAGATAAGTTTGAACCACAAGGGCAAAGATGTTGTGTCATATTAGGCTACCTAAAACATTTCAAAATTTCTGTCATTGCGAAACTTGATGCTGGTCAAGTTGTGGCAATCTTCTGATTTAATCTGTGTTATTGTCATTTATCAATCAAAGTCTGTTTTCTGTAATCAGGGGATTACCACGCATTAACTTCGTTAATGCTCGTAATGACAGTTGGTGTTTCAGGCTGCTTGAAACATTTCAAAATTTCTGTCATTGCGAAACTTGACGCTAGTCAAGTCGTGGCAATCTCTAGATTTAATCTGTGTCATTGTCATTTATCAATCAAAGTCTGTTCTCCGTAGTCAGGAGATTACCACGCATTAAACTTTGTTTAATGCTCGTAATGACAGTAGTTTTTTTGGCTACGCTGAAACTTCGTTTTAGCTTCGTTTCGTTTGCAAAAGATTTCACCGTTGGTGAATAAACCTTGTTTTAGCTTCGCTCGCAGAAACTGCGGTTTGATGACTTCGTCATCTGCTTTTACTCACTTCGTTCATAAAAGATTTCACCTTTGGTGAAATAAACCTTGTTTTACCGTCTTTGAAAAATCCATGGGTTTTCTGATGATAAGGCTGCCTGAAATTGATAGCCTTCTTCATCAAAGTTTTTCAACATTTCAGGGTCTTCAATGGCGTGCATTGCTGCGTATTTCACCATTAAACCGCGCGCGCGTTTCGCATAAAAACTGATGACTTTATATTGTCCATTTTTTTCGTCTTGGAAAATGGGCGTAATAATGCGTGCGTTTAATTTTTGGGCTTGAATGACTTTAAAATATTCTTGCGATGCCAAGTTAATCACGATGTTTTCACCATTATCAAGTAATTGCTGATTCAAAGCTTGGGTAACGCGTTCGCCCCAAAATTCATATAAATTTTTGCCACGTTGATTAGCCAGTGCTGTCCCCATTTCCAAACGATAAGCTTGTATCAAATCCAAAGGTCGCAACAATCCGTATAAGCCAGACAAAATGCGAACGTTTTTTTGCATATACTGAATTTCGCTTTCGCTGCGTTGATACGCATCAATCGCTTCGTAAACATCACCGTTAAATAAGTAAATTGCTGCTTTGGCATTGTTGGGTGTAAACGGTGTGTGCCAATTTGTATGACGTTCGGTATTCAATAAGGCGATTTTATCGGAAACGTGCATTAAGGCAGCCAATTGATGTGGCGCGAGTTTTTGTAGGTCTTGTATCAAAATTTCTGCTTCGGACAGCAATTCAGGCAGTGTGTGTGTGTTGAAAATAATGTCTTGTTTTTCATTGAGATTTTTTGCTGGTGAAAGTAAAAAATACATATTTTTCCTTTTAACAAATTGTCGTTTTTGCGAACCGATGAACAAAGCCAAAAATACTTTATTCAGGCAGCCAGTTTGGTTCGGGCTGCAAAGTTACTGCGAAACGTTGTGCCACCGTTTGCACCACATAATCTGATAAAGCAATTAAATCTGCTGCACTTGCTTGGTTGTTTTTGTTAATCAATATCAATGCTTGTTTTTCGTGTACGGCTGCACCGCCAATGCTTTTGCCTTTTAAACCGCATTGGTCAATTAACCAGCCAGCCGCCAGTTTCACGCGACCATCAGCTAATGGATAATGCGGCATTTCAGGAAACGTTTGCAACAAAGCATCGGCTTGTTCACGCGATACGATGGGATTGTGATAAAAACTGCCAACATTGCCGATTTCATTTGGATTGGGCAATTTGTTGCGCCGAATACTGCATACGGCATTGGCAACATCTTGTGCAGTGATTTCACGCTCACCGACTTGTTCTGCCAAAACTTTGGCAACATCGCCATAGCGAATATTGGCAACAAATGTTTCATCTAACACAAAAGTAACCGCAACAATCACATAACGTTTTTTACCTGCACGTTTAAAAAAACTGTCGCGATAAGCAAAGGCACAATCGGCATTACTCAATTTAATAAATGTTTGTTTTTCCAAGTCAAAACAACGAATACTGTGAATACGGTCTTTGACTTCTACGCCATAAGCACCGATGTTTTGTACAGGCGATGCGCCAACTGTGCCTGGAATTAAGCTTAAATTTTCTAAACCACTTAATCCCAGTGATAAAGTGTGTTGCACAAAGTCGTGCCACACTTCACCTGCGGCTGCCTGAATCAAAACCTTGCCATTTTCACGCGCGATTTCTCGTATGCCTTTATTGGCTAACTTAATGATTAAATAAGGAAAATCGTCTAAAAATAAGACATTACTGCCGCCGCCTAACCATAAAACCGTTTGCTGATTAAATTCAGGCAATGCACAAATTTCAGGCAGCTGTTTTTCATCGGTTAATTCACCATAAAACGCTGCTTGTGCTGGTAAATGAAAGGTACTTAATGCTTGAAGATTAACGTTTTTTTGTAACTGAAACATTATTATTTTCCTTGTTTTCAGGCAGCCTGAAACTAAATACCACCGCGCAACATTGCAAATTTACTGCATTTTTCCAAATACCACACCAATGCCATCGCAGCAAATGATAAGGACAACACCAATGCTGTCCAAAAACCATAAATCCCCATTTTAAAATGTTATGACAACAAATAACCTGGAATTAAACCACACAACCAAAATGCAATGGCGTGAATCAACATGGGCATTCGTGTAACTTTATATCCGCGCAAAGCGTATGAAGCAATACATTGTGTAAAATCAACAAGTTGGAAAACTGCTGCAAATAAAATAATACTGCTTGCCAAAGCGATAATCAGCTGGTCATCGGTATACAACTGAACCAAAGGAAACCGCGCCAAACTTAAAAATAACATCGTACACATTGCCAAACTTAAACCCAGCGTTAGCCCTACACCTGAAACATACCGCGCTCGAGCAAATTGTCGTTTACCAATGGAAAAACCAATACGCACCGTTGCGGCTGTGCCAATAGATTGCGGAATCATATAAATCACACTGGTAATACTCATCACCACTTGTTGCGCCGATACGTTTTCTTCACCCAAAGGCGCAAGCAACCACACAATAGACGTAAACAAACTGGCTTCCAAAAAATACGACCCACCAATAGGCCAACCAATTTGCCAAAATTGTTTTTGTGTTGTTTTATTGGGCAAACACCATTGGGTAAACAAAGCAAATTTATCAAAATAAGGTTCGCGCCAAATATAAAACGCCAAAGCTATTGCATTGAATATAAAAACAATTAAGGTTGTTAAACCACAACCTGCACCACCCATTTCAGGCAGCCCCAGTTTGCCATAAATCAACACATAATTCACTGGAATACTCAATACCAAACCGCCCCAACTGACCCACATAATCGGATTGGGACGATTTAAACTGGCGGCATAAGCGTGTAAAGCGCGGTGCAACATTGCTGCGGGCATTGCCAAAGCGGTGTAAAACACAAAATCGCCCAGCATATTTTCCAAATGTGCCGAAAACGTCAAATAATTTTTTAAAGGCGCAATCAAGCCCAGCATCAATATCAAACCAAACACGCCAATAAACAAACCAAACCACAAACCTTGTCGTCCAATTTCACCGACTTTTGTGGTTTCGCCCGCGCCGTGCATTTGTGCAATCACAGGGTTTAATGCCGTCATCACCCCAATTAAGGTAATAAACACCGTATTAAACAAGGCACTACCCAATGCCACCACTGTTAAATTTTCCTTGCCAGCACCACCTGCCATCACGGTGTCCACCACACCAACGCCCACCGCTGCGATAGATGCCAACATCATCGGTAAAGCCAATTTAACTAAATAACTGGATTCATTAAGAAAACTGTTAAAAGAATAACGATTTAAATCAAATAACATACCACAATCATTTTCAGGCAGCCTGAAAACGCAATCATCAAATAAAAAAGGCAACATTATACCTAAATTGTAGAAAACCCTAACCCCTAACTGCGTGCGCGGTTTTGCATCTACACCAATTGATGGCGTTTTTCTATAAATGTAATCCAATGATTTTTTAGCGTTTCAGGCAGCCTGAAAGATTAAAAATTGGTAAAAATCGTGTTATTTAATAGTATTTACACCGCTTTTTATTTACAATCTGAAATTTTTATTAGCAATTAAAAAGGACAACCATCATGGCAACAAGAAAATACTTTGGCACAGACGGTGTACGCGGTTTTGTGGGCAAATTCCCCATTACGCCCGATTTTGTCTTAAAACTGGGCTACGCTTTCGGTAAAGCTTTGGTCAAACATGATGGTGAATACAAACCCACTGTTATCATTGGAAAAGACACACGCATTTCAGGCTATATGCTAGAAAGTGCATTGGTTGCAGGTTTAACTTCATCTGGTGTCAACACCATTCAAACAGGTCCCGTTCCCACGCCAGCCATTGCTTATTTAACACGCGCGATGCGTTTATCAGGTGGCGTGATGATTTCCGCTTCACACAATGCTTATACCGATAACGGTATCAAATTTTTTGCTGAAGGTGGCGTTAAACTCACAGACGAATTGGAATTAGCCATTGAAGCAGAATTGGATAAACTGCAAAAAAATGAAATAGAAACCGTGCCTTCCAACGATTTGGGACGTGCGCGTCGCATTGAAGGCGCGCAAGACCGTTATATTGAATTTTGTAAATCCACATTCCCAACTTCTATGGATTTATACGGTTTAAAAATTGTGGTGGACACAGCCAATGGCGCAGGTTACAACGTTACCCCAAAAGTGTTTCACGAACTCGGTGCTGATGTGATTGAAACAGGCAACGAACCCAATGGTTTTAACATCAACGACAAAGTCGGCGCAACGCATATTAAAACGTTACAGGCAGCCGTGTTACAAAACGAAGCAGATTTTGGCGTTGCCATTGATGGTGATGGCGACCGCTTAATGATGGTAGACCGTCAAGGCGTGGTTTATGATGGCGACAAATTGGTTTATGTCATTGCCAAAGCACGTGCTGCGAAAGGTAATTTAGTTGGTGGTGTGGTAGGCACCATTATGAGTAACCTAGCAATGGAAAAAGCCTGTCTTGCACACAATATTCCTTTTAAACGCGCCAAAGTGGGCGACCGTTATGTTTTAGAATTATTAAAAGAAGAAGGTTGGCAAGTCGGCGGCGAAGCATCAGGACACATCTTGTGTTTGGATAAACACAATACAGGCGATGGCACCATTTCTGCTTTGCAAGTTCTTGCTGCTTTAAATATTTTACAAAAAGATTTAGCAAGCGCAGTGGATTGGCATTCTTATCCACAAACAATGATTAACGTTCGCGTCGCAAAAAATCAAGCGTGGGGAAAAGTTGCTGCGCCCGTTATTAAAGAAGTAGAAACCGAATTGGGTGAAAATGGTCGTGTTGTGGTTCGTCCATCAGGAACAGAACCAGTGGTACGCGTAATGGTGGAAGCAACCAGCACCAGCACAACCGAAAGATTAGCGAAAAAAATCGCACAAGCGATTGAGCAATCTACTCATTCTTAATGAGTTAATACACTCTTTTATTCAGGCAGCCTGAAAGCATAGCTATGCCGTCCAGCAATCAACACACCATACAAAAAACCAACGGTCGTTACTATACGCCGTCCAGTATGGTGCGTTTGATTTTGGACACTGCTGGTTATCAAGGCAATGCCATATTGCAAAAACACATTATTGATAACAGTTGTGGAGACGGTGCATTTTTGTGTGAAATTGTTCATCGTTATTGTGAAATCGCCTTGCGTAATGGATACAACATTGAGCAATTACAACACGATTTAACACACTATATTCACGGTATTGAAATTGAACCAATTGAATACCAAAAATGTATTGAAAACTTAAACAAAATTGCACAATCTTTTGGTGTTTTTCAGGCAGCGTGGGACATAAAAAATACCGATGCATTAACTTGTCAAAACTATAGCGGCAAAATGGATTTTGTGGTAGGCAATCCGCCGTATGTGCGTGTGCATAACTTATTAGATTATTCGTCTGTGAAGCAATTTCATTTTGCCCAGCAGGGAATGACGGATTTATACATTGTGTTTTATGAAATCGGTATCAATATGCTTAATAAAACAGGCGTATTGTGTTATATCAATCCGTCATCTTTGTTTAACAGTTTAGCAGCAAAATTATTACGCAAAAATTTAATTCAAAATCAATTACTCAAAAAAGTGATTGATTTAAAACATACGCAAGTATTTAACGCCACAACTTATACTGCCATTGTTTTATTATCACAAGAAAAAAATAATTGTATTGAATATGAAAATTATGAAACACAAAAAATAGAAACATTAAAATACAGTGATTTTTATATTGACGGTAATTTTTATTTTTCTACGGCTAAAAACTTAAAACAAATCAAACACATTCTTTTAACTTCGCAAAGGCTCGCTGAACTTCGTTTCAGGCAGCCTGAAAGAAACAAGATTAATGTTAAAAATGGTTTTGCCACGCTGTGTGATAAATTTTTTATTGGTGATTTTGATTTTAATGAATACACGATTCCAGTGGTGAAATCGTCCACAGGGAAAATGCAAAAATGTTTTTATCCATATGATAAAAACGGGAAATATATTCCATTTAATGAGCTGATTAACGTTCCGCAAATTAAACAACATTATTTTGCCCACAGCGACAAACTCAAAGCACGCAGTTTAGAAAACAAAAACATTTGGCATATTTTTGGACGTTCGCAAGGCATATTAGATACTTGGAAAAACAAATATGCGATAAACGCTTTAATTCGCAATCTTGATGATATTAAATTAACACCTTGCCCAGCAGGTGTTGGCAGTTATGGTGGTTTATATATTCTCACGGAATTGCCGTTTAATGAAATAAAAGATATTTTATTGCAACAAGAGTTTGTGGATTATGTGCAAGCATTAGGCAAATACAAGCAAGGCGGATACTATACTTTCTCATCAAAAGACTTATTAAAATATTTAGATTATAAAATTATGGGTGAGCAAAATGGACAAGCAGACCTTTTTGAGTGTGCTTAAACAATCTTTTATTACTTATTTAACAACAAATGCCCGAAGTAATGAAAAATTAAAAGTGTTGCACGGTGCAATTGCCCGAGATATTGATAAGAAAATCAAGGAAATGGGTAAAGTAGATTATTCTGTTTTTGCATTAGGTTTTAATGACGGTAAGGAAGAAAAAATACAAGGCAGATATATTGATAAAATGGTTGATATAACCATAAAACACAAAAATCGTGCTATTGCAGGTGTTGCTGTTAAGTATGTGATGAGTAATTATTTTCAAAATGCAAATAATTATTTTGAAAATATGTTGGGTGAAACGGCAAATATTCGCAGTAATCAACTACAGTACTTTCAATTATTGGTTATTCCTGATAAGTTGCCGTATTTTGATAAAAATGGAAAAATTACAAAATGGGAAGAAATTGATGAATACCATTTAATAAAATACATTAAACTATCCCAAGATAATATTAAACAATTCCTTCATACACCTGATAAGACACTGTTATATGTTGTTCATATTGCAGAACCCACCCAAGAAATAAAAAATAAACAGGATTATAAAAATTACTACTTAAATAATGACTTCACTATCCAATTATCACAAAAACAGTTTTTATTTGATGATGTTGTTATTTTTAATGATTACGAACGATTTATAGAAAAAGTGATATTTTCTATATTAGCAAAATAATTTCAGGCAGCCTGAAAACGAAGTAAAGCGAAAATTTTTAACTTAATATGTTTACATTTTTAGAACTTTTTTTTATTGAATTTGGTTATTTAGCCGTATTTTTTGTACTCGTGCTATGTGGCTTTGGTATTCCCATTCCAGAAGACGTTACTTTGGTTGTAGGTGGCGTGATTTCTGGTTTAGGTTATACCAATGTTCACGTAATGTTTGTTGTGGGTTTATTTGGTGTATTGGTTGGTGATGGTTTAATCTTTATGCTGGGACGCGAATACGGTGAACAAATTTTACGCGTCAAACCCATTGCACGATTGATGCCACCTAAACGCTATGCACAAGTACAACAAAAATTTGATAAATATGGCAACCGCGTATTGTTTGTCGCACGTTTTTTACCAGGTTTGCGCACGCCGATTTTTTTAACGGCGGGTATGAGTGGGCGCATTAAATTTTGGCAGTGGTTGCTGATGGACGGATTGGCTGCCTTAATTTCTGTGCCCATATGGATTTATTTGGGCAACTATGGTGCAGAAAACAAAGATTGGTTGTTGGAACAAATTCATCGTTTTCAACATATGTTATACATTGTTTTTGTGATTGGCTTGCTATGGTTTTGGCGATATTGGCGACAAAAATATCAAGCGCGTTATGCACGCAAAGCAGCTTTATTGGAAAAACGTCGTCAACGACGCTTAAACAGACAACAGAGTTCTTTTAAATCATAATTTCAGGCAGCCTGAACAAAACAAACATTTATATTGAATGAAACGAAGAATCTTTTTATAAAACAACAAGAAAAGATTCTTCGTTTTGTTATATGTTATCTATCGCAAATGGGGTTTACCAAGATTTTAAAACAGCGGTTTTATCACTTTCAGGCAGCCTGAAAAACGTGTATCATTTGGCTTTTTATTTTTCCTGTCGCCTTGTGCCACAGAAGAATAAGTTGTTCAATAACAATTTATTAGGAGTTTTTATGAGTAAGAAAACGTTGAGTAAACGTGAAATTCGTGATGGCGTTAGCAGTAAAAAAAACGCATCTCAATCTCGTCTTTTGGGCAGCAAACGCACAAAATCTGTTGCTAAAAAAAATCTTCATCAAACGGCTGCCAATTCTGTTTCCGAACAAATTTCCACCAATGCTTTGCCTAAACAACGCACCAGCAAAGCAAAAAAATTAGTTGTACGCCAACCTAATCAAAAAATTCAAAATCACGCTCGTTTTTTAAAAGAAAAACGTACTGATTTATCGCGCATTGCGCCTGAACGCCTACAAAAAATCTTGGCGGCAAGTGGAGTGGGTTCACGCCGAGAAATGGAACAATGGATTGGCAATGGTTGGGTAAGCATCAACGGTCGCGTTGCGCAGTTAGGCGATAAAGTTTCGCCTGATGATCAGGTTTTGGTAAAAGGTTCGCCTGTTAAACTAAAATGGGCGGATCGCTTGCCACGCATTATTTTGTATTACAAACAAGAAGGTGAAATTGTTTCACGTGATGATCCACAAGGACGCGTGAGTATTTTTGACCGTCTGCCACAAGCAGCGAGCAGTCGTTGGGTGGCGATTGGACGCTTGGATATTAACACCAGTGGTTTGTTGATTTTGACCACATCAGGAGAATTGGTGCAGCGTTTTGCGCACCCAAGTTTTGAAGTGGAACGCGAATACGCCGTGCGTGTTTTGGGCGAATTAAGCACTGAACAAATGAAAATGTTGACCCAAAATGGCGTTATGTTGGACGATGGCTTGGCAAAAGTGGAACGAATTTTTGAACAAGGTGGCGAAGGCAGTAATCATTGGTATAACTTGGTGATTAAAGAAGGACGAAATAGGGAAGTGCGCCGTATTTTTGAACATTTTGGTTTAACCGTTAGCCGTTTGGTACGCGTTGGGTTCGGTCCGATTGGCTTGCCAAACCGCTTAAAACGTGGACAATTTTATGAATTAAATCCAGCCGAAGTCGCCAATGTAATGAAATGGGCAGGTTTGGGTTTACCTGGTGAGCGTCGTCGCCGTTCATAAATTTCAGGCAGCCTGAAAAGGAAAACAAAGATGCAGAAAATAACTTTAATTGCAGCGATGTCAGAAAATCGCGTGATTGGTGCAAATAACGATATTCCTTGGCATATTCCAGAAGATTTTGCTTTTTTTAAAGCTTATACTTCGCATAAACCTGTGATAATGGGACGGAAAACTTGGGACAGTTTACCGCGCAAACCTTTGCCCAATCGCCGTAATATGGTGATTACACGCCAAAAAAATTGGCAAGAAGAGGGCGCGGAAGTGTTTGCTGATTTAACAAATGCTATTGCTGCTTGTGCAAGCGAAGAAGAAATCATTATTATGGGTGGTGCGCAAATTTATGAACAAGCCATTGGTTTGGCAACAGATTTGCGTTTAACAGAAGTTAAGTTAAGCGTGTCAGGCGATGCTTTTTTTCCTAAATTAAGCGATGATTGGCAAGAAGTTTCACGTCAATCGCATCTTTCAAATAAAAATATTGCTTTTGATTTTGTGCATTATGTTCGCAATATTCAGGCAGCCTGAAAATAGATTAGTTATTGTTTAAAGGAAAGAATATGAAAATCAGCACTCATTTTGATGGTGGCGCAATTATTGTTAAAGATTTATCCGACCCAGAACACATTCGTTTAAATCTGCGTCCAGACAATGCTTCTGAATTTAAACAATGGTTTTATTTTCGTTTACAAGGTGCGGCGTATACACATTGCGTGATGCACTTTGAAAACGCACACGAAGCTGCTTATCCAGAAGGTTGGAAAGAATATCAAGCATTTGCTTCTTATGACCGACAAAAATGGTTTCGCGTCCCAACCGTATACGAAAACGGTGAACTCATCATCAACCACACACCACTTGCAAACAGCGTTTATTACGCTTATTTTGAACCGTATACCCACGAACAACACTTAAATTTATTGGGCGAAGCGCAAAGCAGTGGCTTGTGTCAAATTGACGATTTGGGCAACACCATTCAAGGGCGTGATTTAAATTTGCTCACCATTGGTAACCAAGCCGAAAGTGATTTAAAAGTATGGGTGATTGCACGTCAACATCCAGGCGAAACAATGGCAGAATGGTTTATGGAAGGTTTTTTGGCGCGTTTACTTGACCCACAAGACCCTACCGCGCGAACCTTATTAGACAAAGCCACTTTTTACGTTGTCCCCAATATGAATCCAGATGGTTCCTTTTTAGGGAATTTGCGCACCAATGCAGCAGGGGCTAATCTCAATCGTGAATGGCTTGCGCCAAGTGTGGAAAAAAGTCCAGAGGTTTATTATGTGCGTGAAAAAATGCACGAAACAGGCGTAGACCTTTTTCTAGACATACATGGTGATGAAAGCTTGCCGTATAATTTTGTGGCGGGTACAGAAGGCGTGCCAACTTATAACGAACGCATTGCGCAGCTGGAAAACATTTTTAAAACTGTTTTTGTCGCAGCCAGTCCTGATTTTCAAGATGTTCACGGTTATCCAAAAGATGCCGCAGGTCAAGCCAATTTAAGCCTTGCCACCAATTATGTCGGCAATACTTTCCAATGTTTGGCGTACACGTTGGAAATGCCATTTAAAGACAACCACAATCTTCCTGATGATGATTTCGGTTGGAATGGGCAACGTTCTTTGCGTTTGGGCGAAAGCATACTCACGCCGATTTTAGCGGTTTGTCATCAACTGGAAAAAGAAAAAAACACCAGTAACTAACACATTCAGGCAGCCTTAAAAGCTGCCTGAAAAACGGAAAAACGATTTTTTAAATATTATGAGCGAACAAAAAATTTATCTCACCCCAAAAGGTCATCAAGCTTTAAAAGATGAGTTGTATCAACTGGTACACAAAGAACGTCCTGAAATTGTACAAATTGTGAATTGGGCGGCAAGCAATGGCGATCGCAGTGAAAATGGCGATTATCTTTATGGTAAACGACGTATGCGCGAAATAGACAGGCGCATTCGTTTTTTAACCAAACGATTGGAAAATGCACAAGTGGTTGACCCCGAAACGCGCGAAGCCACCGACCAAATTTTTTTCTCGGCAACCGTTACACTACTGCGTGCAAATGGCGACGAACAAACCGTGCGCATTGTTGGTGAAGACGAAATTGATGTTCATCAAAATAAAATCTCGTGGAAATCTCCTTTGGCGCGCGCATTGATTAAAGCTCGAGAAGGTGATGTTGTTTGGCTGAACACGCCAACTGCACGTGAAGAAATTGAAATTTTGGAAGTGCAGTACATAAAAATTGATTAGTCAATAATCTATTTAAAAAAAACATAAAACGCGTCATTCTTTCCCATTCTCTTCTGCACAGGGTTAGAATGACGCGTCTTGCGTTTATAGATTTTCTTTTAAAAATTTCGGCTGGTTTCCACGCCAGCTTTAACATCGCCATAAACCACATTATTGGATTGTCCATTAGCAGAGCAGGCTGATAAAGCGTATAAACTGAATAATACCGTTAATATTTTCCATATTTTGAACATTTTTTATCTCCATATTCGTTATGATGAATACAACGCAACGCGTTGATTATGCCACATCATTAAAATCTTTGTAAAACGCGATGGGTTGAGAACAGTGAAAGCTGCCTGAAAACGCTTAAAAACACCGTGAAGTATTCCTTTTTTGGCGTGTCAACGACAGCACTTTCTTTATGTTAGAATGGTGCGTTTTTATTTTGGGCGATGATAATGAAAACCTTATCTTTATCAGTGGTGGGGCATACCAATACAGGCAAAACTTCCTTAATGCGCACGCTGTTGCGCAACAGCGATTTTGGTGAAGTCAAAAACGCAGCCGCAACCACGCGCCACGTGGAAGAAGCCATTATTAACGATGGTGCAGAAGCTTTGGTTAAACTGTATGACACACCAGGTTTAGAAGATGCGGGCGGTGTCTTGGACTGGTTGGAAAATGAAACGTCTGGCAAACAAGATGGTATTGAACGCGTAACACACTTTTTGGCTGCTGATGTGGCGCAAACGGAATTTGCCCAAGAAGCCAAAGTGTTGCGTCAATTATTGGCAAGCGATATGGCTTTGTACGTGATTGATGCGCGTGAACCTGTGTTGCCAAAATATAAAGATGAATTAACAGTATTGTCTTGGTGCGCCAAACCAATAATGCCAGTGTTTAACTTTGTGAAAAATCAAGATATTAACGAATGGCAAACGATGTTGGCACGCCGTTTACTGCATGTTTTTGCTAGTTTTGATACCGTTGCTTTTGATTTTGAAGGTGAAATTCGTTTGTGGGAAAACTTGGCAACAATGCTGCCTGAACGCCAAGTATTAGACCAATTGATTACAATGCGGCGACAAGACTGGCAAAAGTTAGACCAACAAGCCAAAAATCATATTGCGCATTTTTTAATCAATGTTGCCGCGTATAAACAACAGCTAGACGAAACCGAATCTTTCAGGCTGCCTGAAATTCAACAACAAATGCAAGACAAAGTGCGTCAATTAGAAAAACAGTTGCAACAACAATTGCTCAATTTATACGCGTTTTACCACAATGAATTAGATGCAGACGACTGGGCATTACAAGCGTTTACACAAGATCCTTTTGATACAGAATTATTGAAAAGTTATGGTATTCGCGCCAGTAAAGGTGCGGCAGCGGGTGCGTTAATTGGTTTGGGACTTGATGCGCTCACAATGGGAATGAGTTTGGGCGCGGCAACGGCAATTGGCGGTTTATTAGGTGGCATTGCGCCCAATTGGCAAGTGTTATCCGATAAACTTTCAGGCATTCAAACGTTATACATAGACAACGCGACACTCACTTTATTAGCCGCACGCGCAATGGATTTATTAAATGTTTTGCAAACACGTGGACACGCCGCGCAAGACAATATTCGTTTTAATAGTGGCAACACGCCTTGGTCATCAGACAAACTGCCCAATATATTAAACAAAGCGCGTCAAAACGAAAAATGGTCAAGTTTAAATGGTTTTTCCGAAACCGAAGCCACGCAAAATCGTTTTCAGGCAGCCTTAAATTTGGTTAGTCAATTAAGCATGACGCATTGATGTTATTGTTCAGGCAGCCTGAAACTTTTGTTGAATTTATGTTGATGTTTTTTGCCACAATGAAACACGTATTTTTGCAAGAAACAATGCCAAAGTTGTGCCAAGTAAATCCGCGCCAATGTCCCAAATATCGCCAGAACGTGTTTGTGTAAAAAAATGTTGTGCCAACTCGCTGACAATGGCGTATGCTAAACCGAATATCCATAATGCTTGATAAGGTGGCTGGCGCGATTGAGTGAGCCAAATTTTAGCGGTTAACCATATTTGCGCAAAAAATAATAAAGCGTGGGCAAGTTTGTCAAAATGTGGAAAAGGCGGTGAATGTGTGCCACTGTTTTCACGAAAAATCAGGGCATAAATACCGAGAAAAAACCATATAAGCGCGGCATAAAACCATTTGTTTTTAAAATACATTATTGATTTTCTTGAATAAATTGTTCACAAAGATGCGCGAGTTTTTGAAATTTACCCCCACGCTGCCTGAAAACGGCTTGCCATTTGACGACTTCATCTATACTGGGTGCTTCATCTAAACTACATTCTTCTAATAAAAACAATAAAGTTTCTTGTACATCAGCATAAGCTTCGTGTTCCATCATATCGTCTAACGCTGAATTCATCATAGGCTGCCTGAAATATTGAAACATAAAGTGAAATGTGAACGCTTGCAAAACGCGTCATTCTTTCCCTTTACTTTGTTCTGGGTCAGAATGACGAATAATGAAAAGTTGGGTTTTACAGGTTTTATTAAGAGAAACCTTTGCAAAATTCGTTATTTTAAGTGAAGCACATTTTGCAAAGTGTTCATAACACATTTAAATTTAAAGAATAAGTTTTGCAAAAGTTTCAAATGTGTTTGGCTTATTTTTCGCTACGACGCGAGAAATAAATACCTAGTTGTTTGAGTTTTCGGTATAAATGTGTGCGCTCTAAACCGACTTTTAGGGCGACATGACTCATATTGCCACGTTCTTTGCGAATGTGGTATTCAAAATAGCGTTTTTCAATGAGTTCACGCAATTCGCGTAAAGGCAGGTCAAAGTCAAAATCACCGTGCATCGCATCTTCTTCGTCATCTGTGCGAAATTGACTAAGCAGTTGCGAAACTTCTCTTTCGCCGATTTCATGCGTTTCTGAATTTAAAACCAAATTGGTAACGATGTTTTTGAGTTGCTCCCAGTTGCCTGGCCACGTGTATTGACACAGCTGTGCCATCGCGGATTCGCGAAAGTGAGTAGGGGCGATGTTTTTGCTTTGACAGAGTTCTTGCATAATGTAATGGATAAAATGTTCAATGTCTTCACTGTGGTGGCGCAAAGGCGGAATATTGATGACAAAACTTGCCAATACATTTAAAAATTGTGGATTTTTATTGTTAACAAATAATTCATTTAATGGCTTGGTGCTGCAAAAGATAATGCGCGTGTGGTGTTTAATGGCTTTGGGGATAAGCTGGGCAATGCTTTGCTGAATGCTGGCATCGTATTTTGAAATATCGCCAAGATACAACACGCCTAAATGGGTTTGATTTAATAATTCAACGGCTTGATGATGAAGATTGTTGATGTTTTTGGGGTAAACCCAAGGGGTGTTGGGTTTATGCACCGCGCGTGCAATCATTTCAAAGGGAGAACCTATTTCGCCAATCAGAAAGATGGGGGAAAATTGGTCAGATGTTTTTTTGAGTTGTTCTTTTAGGGTTTGAACAGATGTGGCTTTGCCTAAATTGTCTAGTGTTGAAGATTTGTGGTGTTGTTTTGTGGTGTGTTGTAAGGCGTTTTCTACGCTTTGTAATAGTTTTTGTAAGGTAATGGGTTTTTCTAGATAATCTAATGCACCAAATTTGGTGGCTTCTACGGCAGTTTCAATGCTGCCATGACCACTCATCATTACTACGGACATCGTTAATAAGCCATTGGCACTCCATTCTTTGAGTAGCGTGATGCCATCTCCATCAGGCAGCCAAATGTCTAATAAAACCATTGATGGACGGATTTTGTTGCGCAGTTGTCGTGCTTCTTCTATGTTTTCCGCTAATGCAATGGTGTAACCCTCGTCTTCTAGTGTTTCTTTTAAAACTTCACGAATACCAATTTCATCATCAACAATTAGAATGTCAGTGCTGCGCATTGTTTGTTCCTATCATCTCCATAAATTAAAAAACGTTCAAAACGTTCAAAACGTTCAAAACGTTCAAAACGTTCAAATTTAAGATGCCGATAATGCAGGCAGGGTAATTATAACACAA
>JAFSQZ010000067.1 GCA_017446355.1 Neisseriaceae bacterium | reverse complement strand
GCTTTTCCGTCTTCTGCCCCTTTAATTTGTCGGTCAATTTGCGCACACGTTTGCAAAGCTTGAATCAACGCACGCGGTTTTAAACGTTTTAAGGCAGCAGGCGCAAGGGTTTGCTTATCGCCCCAAAGGCGCAATTCATTACGCACCGCACCTACGGTTTTCCCCTCTTTTAAGGCAGCCGCTAAACGCAACAACATACGAATATCTTCTGCCAACGCCCAAACCAACAAAACAGGTTCTTCATCTTCTGTTTCCAAACCGTCCATTAAACGCGCCACGCGTTTTGCATCACCCGCCAACCACGCACTGGATAACTGAAACACATCAAACCGCGCCACATTTGCCACCGCTTGTTGTGCATCTTCCCATTGCACGGTATAACCCTCTGGGTGCAACAATGCCAATTTATCAATTTCTTGTTTTGCAGCCAGCAGATTACCTTCCACCAAATCCACAAACAAAGCCAACGCATCATCAGCAATCCCCAAATGATGTTTCAGCAAACGAGAACGAATCCATTCAGGCAGCGCATTCACGCCCACTGCTTTGGCTTCCACCACACAAGCTTCTTTGGCAAGTGCAGTAAACCATTTGGCTTGTTGTTGCGCTTTTTCCAATTTTGGCAACACAACAACTGTGCAAGTATCTTCGGGCAATTGTTGCGCCAACGTTTGCAAAGCTTCGCCACCTACTTTTCCAGGTTTACCGCTGGGCAAATGAATTTCCAGCAATTTCAAATCGGCAAACAAACCTGCTGACGAAGCTTCTGCCAACAAACCTTGCCAATCAAAAGCAGTGCTGTCAATCTGATGTTTTTCAACATTGACATAACCTTGCTGTTTTGCTGCGACACGCAAGGCATCTAATGATTCAATACGCAACAAATCTTCTTCGCCGTGCAAAACATATAATTTTTGCAAAGGCTTATTCAAACTGGTAAGCAATTGATTGGGAGTAAGCGTTGGCATAATTAAGGCTGTCCAATAAAACCCAATTGACGCACCACTTGTTGCGCAGCATCTTGACGCATTTCACGCCAAAGGATTTGTTCTTCTTCCTGTTTACCCAAAACCATACTATCGCTATAAGGCAAGACGCGGCGCACTTCCACGCTAATCGGTTCGCCCCAAGCACGATTTTGATAATACGCCTGCGCCAAAACGCGTAAAGAAAGCAAATTTTCATTTAATTTTGCCGCACGCGTAATGGTGTAAATATCTTTTTTCTCTTCCACTCGCAACACGCGCAAATGCGCAGATTGTTGCGCATCATCAATAGGTTTACCATCTGCGTAACGCAAAGCATTTTCTAAATATTGTTGCAACGCATCACCTTGTACATACCAAGTTTGCACAGGCAATGTTGCTTGATTGTGCACACCTTTCAAATGAAAACCACACGCACTTAACAAAAAAACAGCACTTAAAACAAATAATTTTTTCATGGCATTTTGACCAAACAAGAAGTGGTACATTATAGCTTTTAAACCACAATAATGGCAAAGTTTCAGGCTGCCTGAAAAATTAAAACAGCGTGGGCAACAAGTTACCCACGCTGCGCTTGTCATATCAAAATGTCTCTAAAAAGGGTAAGAATTAAACAAATAATGCCAGTAATTGTATAAAGTATATATGTTTTTTTTTGTCATTTCTTTATAATAACTATGACCATCTTTTCCCAATGATTTCATCACATATTGTACATATGTATACAAAAACATAAAAAATGGATAACTTTTATCATTTTGTTCTTTGGCGTAACCGTAAGTAAATCTTAAATTCATCAATATTAAAATAACTGTAATAACCCAAAGAATTGTAGAAAAAATAGTTATTACTTTC
>JAFSQZ010000066.1 GCA_017446355.1 Neisseriaceae bacterium | reverse complement strand
GTTTTGTTGTCGGCAACGCCTATACAGTACTGTATAGGGGGTGCTTGACAAAGCACCCCAACTTTTTCTCACCTTAATTTCTTATAAGGACACTCAAATGAAAGCAAAACTCTTGGCTTTGGCAGTGATTTCAATATTCGCTTTATCTGCTTGTGCTTCTGGCGGTAATGACAACAAACCCAAAGTAGATAATACAACCAAACCTGCTCAAAATAGTGGCGATAATAACGGCGGTGCGACTGGCGGTTCTACTGGCGGTGGTTCTACAAGCACTGAAACGCCTTTCACAATGAAACAACAAGTGGCTACATTCAAACAGACCATCAAAAATGGCAAACCTGTTTCTATGACAAACACGCCTACTTACAGCACAAGTAATGGCGATGGTGATAACTTCAAAAAAATCACAGTTAATGGATACACCTTCACGATGTTAGATACTTCGGGCAATGCTGCATTAGACGAAGATAGAACCCTTGTTGGGCAAGACAATAACTATGGTGAATACCAAGTTATTCCCAACATAAATAATCGTGGTACGGCATATGCTAAATATGGCTATACCATTGATTACAAAACAAGCAATTTCAACTTGTTCTATCAAGGCAAACCGACACCTGTTGCCGAAGTGCCTACTACTGGCAAAGCAACTTATCAAGGTTACGCATTCGCTCTTGACCCTGTGGAACGCAATAAACACATTACACGGGAAAGAGATTATGGCGAATGGAAAGGCGTTTCTGAATTTACCGCCGATTTTGATAATAAAACATTGACAGGTACTTTAAGTGGCTGGCATTCTTCATCACAAACGAAACCCAAAGCCGTTCAAATTAACGCTAAAATTCAAGCCAACACCTTTCAAGGCACAGCCAACACCACAGGCACTGCCGAAGGCAAGTTCTACGGAGCAAACGCCCAAAACTTGGCAGGTGCGTTTAACGATAAAAGCCAAAACTTACAAGGTGTGTTTGGTGCAAATAAACAATAATTTGTTGTTTATTTAATAGAAAATCCCATTCGTTTGAATGGGATTTTTATCTTTCAGGCAGCCTGAAAGCCTATATTTTAAATATCCAATTTGCCGTTTTTTTGTTTCAGGCAGCCTGAAACGATGAAACAGCATGGAAGTTGCTCATCCTACACAGTAGTCATTTTTCAGGCTGCCTGAAAACCATTATTCATTGTTTTTGATAACAACTATTATTTTCTTTCATAAAAGACAAAAATCGGATACAATAAATATTTTTAATTGATAATGTTTTTCATTATCTATAAAACTCATCTCTATAAAAATAAAGGTTTTTTGTTATGAATTTATCAGATTTGCCCATTGGACAGTTTGCGGTTATTCAATCGGTTAATGGGGAGAAAAAACTTCGCCAGCATTTGTTGAATATGGGGCTTATTCCTGAAACGGTGGTGAAAATGGTGAAGCACGCTCCTATGGGCGACCCTTTGGAATTGTCCTTGCGTGGTTATACGCTGACTTTGCGTAAGGCGGACGCGGCTCAAATTGAGATTGAAACCATTGCCGAACCTGCTTTCAGGCAGCCTGAACATGTGGCGGACACGGAATTGAAAAAGGAAACGCCGCACCCTGGTTTTGGCGAAGACGGTTTGTTTCATTCTAAAAAAGACGAAAAACCTTTGCCTGACCACGAATTGCTGTCGTTTGCCTTGATTGGCAATCAAAACAGCGGCAAGACTACGCTGTTTAATCAACTTACTGGGGCAAAACAGCATGTGGGCAATTTTCCTGGTGTTACGGTGGATCGTAAAAATGGGCAAATTAAACATTATGCGAATACGGTGATTACCGATTTACCTGGTATTTATTCAATGACGGCGTATTCTGATGAAGAAAAAATCGCCATTAATTTTTTATTGGAAAATCGTCCGCATTGCATTATCAATATTGTTGATGCCACGAATATCGAACGCAATTTGTATTTAACGATGCAGTTATTGTCGCTGAATATTCCTGTGATTGTGGCATTAAATATGATGGACGAATTGGCAAATAACGGCGGTTCGATTGATATTAACGCAATGGAAGAATTGTTGGGCGTG
>JAFSQZ010000065.1 GCA_017446355.1 Neisseriaceae bacterium | reverse complement strand
GAAAATAAAATCGGATTATTCAGTAAAATGAATAGTCCGATTTTTGTTATGGTGATATAAGCACTCCCACACTATTTTAGTAAGTATTTCATTGCGCAACATAATAGTGAAGACGAGAATTCCTAACAGATACACAACGTTTTATGCGATAATACCAGCTGTTTTATTTATCTAAACTTTGGTAAAAATTGTTTACTTTAAAGGCAAAATAAAGGCAAAAAAATGGCAGAAAAATCCAACAAAATCAGCAAAGGCATTGATAAAAACACCGACAAAGCAGCTGCATTAAAGGCTGCGTTGGAAAAAATTGAAAAAGACTTCGGCAAAGGTGCTGTTATGAAAATGGACGGCAGCCACCAAGACGAAGAGTTGCAAGTGATTTCAACAGGTTCATTAGGCTTGGACTTGGCTTTGGGTGTAGGCGGTTTACCACGCGGACGCATTATAGAAATTTTTGGTCCAGAGTCATCAGGTAAAACCACTTTATGTTTAGAAACCATTGCACAATGTCAAAAAAATGGTGGCGTTTGTGCCTTTATTGATGCTGAAAATGCCTTTGACCCAATTTATGCCACGCAATTAGGCGTAGATGTAAGCGCGTTGTATGTTTCTCAACCTGACACAGGTGAACAAGCACTGGAAATTTGCGATACACTGGTGCGTTCAAGTGGTGTGGATATGGTTGTGATTGACTCCGTTGCTGCATTAGTACCCAAAGCAGAAATTGAAGGCGATATGGGTGATAACCACGTTGGTTTGCACGCACGTTTAATGAGTCAAGCTTTGCGTAAATTAGCAGGACACATTAAAAAAACCAACACATTAGTAATATTCATCAATCAATTACGTATGAAAATTGGCGTGATGTTTGGTAGCCCTGAAACCACTACTGGTGGTAACGCTTTAAAATTCTATTCTTCTGTGCGCATTGATATTCGTGGCGGACAACAAATTAAGAAAAAAGACGATGACGAACCCTACGGTAGAGAAACCAAAGTTAAAGTGGTCAAAAATAAAGTTGCCCCACCTTTTCGTTTAGCAGAGTTTGACATTCTTTACGGTGAAGGCATAAGCTGGGAAGGAGAATTGATTGATATCGGTTGCGATATGGGCATCATCAAAAAATCAGGTGCGTGGTATAGCTATGAAGGCAATAAAATTGGTCAAGGCAAGGATAATACACGTAAATGGTTAAAAGACAATCCTGAAATTGCACAGGAAATTGAACAAAAAATCCGTGAAAACGAACAATCTGGTATTAAAATCATCAGTAACAAAACAAAGAAAGATGAAGACTTTATTGAAGACGATGAAGAATTCATTGAAGAATAAATAGATATAAAAGCATAAACCATTTTCAGGCAGCCTAAATCTTTTTAAAAGCATTGTTTTAAATGTTAAGGTAACTAACGCAAACAGTAATTAACTCTGCAAAATTTCAGGCTGCCTGAAAAGGATAAAAACAATGAAAAAAACATATTTATTATTATTATCCAGTTTATTTCTACTTTCTGCCTGTGCCAGCCAATGGCAAAAAAAATATGATTCCACTGGTGAAAAACAATACACATTGAAATTTCAAAACAACAACACTGCACCAGATACTGGTCTCATCACCATCTCTCCTGCTGCATTAAAAGATGGTGATATTTTATTTTCTGCGGACAAAGGCTTTATTTCCAAATCAATTCGTTACTTGGGTGGGACATCAGTTAGTCATACATTTATTTATATTGGTGATGGACAAGTTGCCGAAGCGGTCGGATCAGGCGTTCGAATCAGTTCCATTGAAAAAAGCATAAAAGAAAGTCCATTATTAGCCGTTTATCGCCACCCCGAATTAACACCACTACATTCATCAAAAATCCGTCAATTTGCACACGACAACGCTGGTAAAAACTACAACAACTTTGGCATTGTGAAACAACTTCCCTACACCATTACACGAAAAGCTTGCGAATTACCCATTATTCCACGTCATATACGTCATCTATGTTTAAACACAATGGCGGTCGTGCAAATATCCGTGCCAACATTTCATCACACCAACAACCGTTATTTTTGTTCACAATTTGTCATTGAAGCCTACAACAAAGCCAACTTACCACTCACGCATCTCAATCCCGAATGGATTAGTCCAGCAGACATCTTGCATATGCGCGAAAATGACGTACCATCAATCGTACCCAATATCAAATTAGAATACGTTGGACACTTACGCTGTCGTGATTCATTACTACACGGCTCGTGCAAACAAGATAGCCAAGCAGTTAACAGCGACTTTAAGCCAAACCATTTAGGCAGCCTGAAAACAACTTATTTCTAATCAACCCAAAACCGAATTCATTATGCAACACCTTATTTCACCGATTGCCTACGTTTCTTCACCGTATACGCAAAAATTTGGCATTCCACGTCAGCCCAATTTAGTGCCACAAGCAAAAATAATCATTGAATTAAATCCCGAATTCAGTGAAGCCAGTGTACGAGGATTAACAGATTTTGATTACATTTGGGTACACTTTATTTTTCACGATGCCATTGATGAAGGTTGGGCGCAAATGGTTAGACCGCCACGTTTAGGTGGCAAACAAAAAAAAGGCGTATTTGCCACACGCTCACCGCATCGTCCCAATCATCTAGGTTTATCATTACTCAAACTAGAAAAAATTGAAACACACAAAACCGTACAACTATTTTGTTCAGGCGCAGACTTATTAAACGGCACACCAGTAATAGACATTAAGCCATATATTCCATTTGTAGAAGCCAAAACAAATGCAAGAAGTGGTTTTGCCCATGCAGCACCAGAATTATTAAGCGTCATATGGCAGCCTGAAAACCTAGCCGACAAACTAGATAAAGATTTGCAACTATTGATTGAACAAAGCATCGCCCAAGATCCGCGCCCTGCCTACCAAAACATTCCCGAACGCGAATACGTGATGCGAATTGCCGATAAAGAAGTTCATTTTGTCATTCAAGAACGTATTGCAAATATTATTAAATTGGTTGAAATAAACAACTAAACATCACTTCACAAAATATTAAATCTTATTTCAGGCTGCCTGAAACCATTTAAAAAACGCTCGTCATTGCAAAGTTTCCAAAACAAACAATAGCAATCCCTAATTTAAAACGCCACGCTCCATAGTTGATGGTTAAAAGATAAGCACTGTTGCCATCACAAAACTTCACAATAGCGAAAAAAAACAGTTTTTTCTTTCAGGCAGGCTTAATTTAAGAAAACCATTTTTAATCTTGCAAAAAGTTAGCGCAAAATGTAACATTCACACCGATTGAATAATACATTATATTACTTTAAAATCAATAGCTTAATTATTTCAGGCAGCCTTTTTCCACAAATAAGCTGCCTGAAAAGTGCCACTTTATTTTATACTCTCACTTTTCTTGTCATCACAAAAGCAAATGAAAAAACAGTTTTGGTTAACAGCAGTAGGCGTGCTAACTTGTTTGGTCGCACTATACGCTTTTTTATTATTTTTCCCTAAAAATAATGGTGAAACATACCGCGTGCGCGTGGAAAAAGGACAAGGTTTTTCCAGCGTTAGCCGACAACTGGCAAAAGACAATATTATCTTCAATCGTTGGGTGTTAATGTCGGCAGCGTATTTAACAGGCACACATCATCAACTAATGGTTGGTCATTTTCGTTTACCCAAAAAAGTGTCCGCTTGGGAGATTTTATCCATTTTAAACCAAGATCCAGATAAAGTACGCGTCAAAATTATTGAAGGAATGACTTTTGCCAAAATGCGCAAAATCATCAATCAAACCAATGACATAGAACACGATACGCGCGAATTAAGCGACCAAGATTTATTGAAAAAAATTGACCCTAATTTTTCTTATGACCACCCAGAAGGTTGGTTTTTTCCTGATAGTTACGAAGTTCACAAAGGCAGTAGCGATTTACAAATATTTCAGGCAGCCTATGCCGCGATGCAAGACCACTTAAAAGACGCTTGGGACGATAGACAAAACAATTTACCTTACGCCACGCCTTATGAATTATTGATTGTTGCCAGCCTAATTGAAAAAGAAACGGCACACGAAGAAGACAGACGCGATGTTTCTGCTGTGTTTCGCAACCGCCTTGATATTGATATGCGCTTGCAAACCGACCCCAGCGTGATTTATGGTATGGGCGATAATTATCGTGGCAAAATTCGCAAAGCCGATTTACAACGCGACACGCCCTATAACACTTACACGCGCAAAGGTCTAACGCCCACACCCATTGCCTTACCCAGTCGCGCCGCACTGGAAGCCGCTGCCAATCCCAGCGACAGCAAATATCTTTATTTTGTTTCGCGTATGGACGGAACAGGCAAAAGCCAATTTAGCAACACTTTGGACGAACACAATGCCGCCGTGTGCAAATATATTTTAAAACAGGAAAACTGTGAACAATCATAAAATTAAATATTTCAGGCAGCCTGAAATGCTTTAACAAATATTAGCAACATTCAAACAAATCTCATCACCATAAGTAAGGAAAAACTATGCTCACAACCGAACAGGTTCAAGCAATGATTCGTGCCATTTTGCCTTGTGAACACATTAGCGTAGAAGGCGATGGACATCATTTTTTTGCACAAATCGTATCCAATCAATTTGAAGGCAAAACACGTTTAGCGCGTCATCGTCTTATCAAAGACGGTTTAGCCGAAAAATTAAACAGCAACGAACTGCACGCACTTTCCATTAGTGCCGCTGCAACGCCTGCCGAATGGGCAGCAAAACACACTAAATAACAAAAACTTTCTTTCAGGCAGCCTGAACTTATGAAAGCATTATCTAAACTCGTTTTAATCGGCGTAGGACTGATTGGTGGCTCATTTGCGCTGGACTTAAAACAACATCAATTGGTGTCTACCGTAGTTGGCATTGACATAGACCGCGACAACTTAACACTTGCGCAAGAAAAACACATCATAGATGAAGCATTTAACAACATTTGTCATCAAGCCATTGCAGGCGCGGATTTAATTGTGATTGCCACACCAGTCAACACGCTGCCTGAAATTTGTCGCCAACTTGCTCCTTTGCTGACAAAAAATATGATTGTTAGCGATGTTGGCAGCACCAAACAATCCGCGCTGTCCGCGTTTCGCACCTTTTTACCACAACATTTTGCCCACTGTGTTGCCGCACACCCCATTGCAGGTTCTGAACAAAGTGGTGCAAATGCTGCGCAACTTGGTTTGTATCAACACAAAAAACTCATTTTGTGTCCACACGAACAACAACATTCAGGCAGCCTGAAAACCGTGCAACAACTTTGGCAAACCATTGGTGCAGAAACGGTATTACTGGACGCAGCCGAACACGATGCCATTTTTGCTGCCGTTTCACATTTTCCGCATTTGCTCGCCTTTTCCTATATGCATCAAATTTTGGACAACCCACAAAGCGAAATGCTACTTTCCTTTGCAGGCAGCGGTTTTCAGGACTTCACCCGTCTAGCTGCCAGCAGCGCGGCGATGTGGAAAGACATTATGTTGGTCAACCATCAAAGCCTGCTTTCCCTAATAGACGCGCAACAACAACAACTCAATCAACTCAAAAAAATCCTAGAACAAAAAGACGAAGCCGCACTATTAACTTATCTAAACGAAGCACGCCAAGCCCGAAAAACTTGGGGAAAATCCTAAACCAATATGACAAACTTAACCGAACAACTCAACGCCCTACTCCCACAAACCCAATGTCGCCAATGCGGTTTTTCAGGCTGCCTACCCTACGCACAAGCACTTGCCCAACACAAAACCGCCAGCAACTTATGTATTATGGGCAAAGCAGAAGTTGCACAAGATTTAGCAAATATTTTAGGTCAAAGCGTTACGCTGCCTGAAAAAAACCATCAACACCAACTCGCTTGGATTGATGAAGAAACCTGCATCGGTTGCACTGCTTGCATTCGCGCCTGTCCAGTAGATGCCATACTCGGCGCGACCAAACAAATGCACACCGTCATCAGTGATGAATGCACAGGTTGCGGTTTATGCGTTGAACCTTGCCCAGTGGATTGCATACACCTACAAACCGTATCAGATGCTTACTTACCACGCGCACGCCAATTTTCAGGCAGCCAAACACAAGCACGTTTTGCCGCTGCTGCACACGCCAAAAAACGTTTTGAACAACGTCAACAACGTTTAGCGCATCAGAAAAACACCCAAAAATCCACCGCAATCACCCAAACACCAGCAACAAAAAACACGCAAAATCCCCAAACACCTTTAAACACAGCTGCCTTAATTGCCCAAGCGATGGCACGCGCCAGCGCACAACAAAATCAACGCATTGTCCCCATCAACCGCCAAAGTTTTCTTCAAAACCAACTCAAAGAAGCACAACAACGCTCACTTTATCGCCGTTATCAACGCGATGCCAAGTATGGCAACGAACAAGAAAAAACCGCCGCAATTGAATGGCTACGGCGGTATAAAGAAGAACAAGAAAAAGATTAAAAATCGCGGTTTGCATTTAATCCGTCTAATCCGTTATGAGCAAATTTACGAATACAACATAACAGTATTTATTTAAACCGTGCCATTACAACATTACGAAAACCAATCCAGCCAGCCTGAAACCTTTGCAAAACACTACTTTTTATTATTCGTCATTCTAAACGAAAGTAAATAATCTTTATATAAAACAAACAATTAAGATTTTGCTCATTCGCTTACGTTTAAGGTCAGAATGACGAGTTTTGCAAAGATTTCAGACTTTAAGCAACTGTTTTTATGTATTTAAACCACAAGTTTATAGATGAAACATTTTCAGGCAGCCTGAAAAAACGTACAATACACCGTTTTATTTTTTTGAATTGACAACTATGTTTCGTACTTTACTGGGTGGCAAAATTCACCGTGCCACCGTTACACAAGCGGATTTAAATTATGTTGGCAGCATCACCATTGACCAAGATTTATTAGATGCCGCAGGAATTTTGGTGAACGAAAAAGTGCATATTGTGAACAACAATAACGGCGCACGTTTGGAAACTTACACCATCGCAGGTGAACGCGGTAGTGGCATCATTTGTTTAAACGGCGCAGCGGCGCGTTTGGTGCAAGCAGGCGATATTGTGATTATTATGTCGTATGTGCAACTCTCCGAACCTGAAATTGCAGCGCATCAACCCAAAGTCGTGTTGGTGGACGAACACAATAAAATTCGCAACATCATTCATTACGAACCTGCAAACACCGTTTTATAAACATTCAGGCAGCCTGAAAATATTCAGAAACGAGAACTCCTATGATCAGTAAACAAGAATACCAACAATTCGTTCAAGCAGGATTTAATCGCATTCCATTGGTACAAGAACTATTGGCGGATTTGGATACGCCGTTGTCTTTGTATTTAAAACTTGCCAACCAGCCATTTAGTTATTTATTGGAATCGGTTGTCGGTGGCGAACGTTTTGGACGGTATTCATTTATTGGTTTGCCTTGCCACACGTATTTAAAAGTTTCAGGCAGCCTAACGCAAGTTTATGAAAACCATCAACTGATTGAAACACACGAAGGCAATCCTTTACATTTTATTGAATCGTTTCACGCACGTTTTAAAACACCTGAAATCCCCAGTTTGCCACGTTTTACAGGCGGTTTAGTTGGCTATTTTGGTTACGAAAGCATTTATCATTTTGAACACATTGCGCATCGTTTGCAGCACACGCAAAAAAATGACCCACTTAACGTCCCCGACATTATGTTAATGCTGTTGCAAGAACTAGCGGTGGTAGACAATTTAAGTGGCAAAATTTATTTAATTGTATACGCCAACCCCAGTCAAGATGACGCCTACGAACAAGCGCGAAGCAAATTAGAATCTTTGCGTGAACAACTGCGTCAAAGCGTTGCCATTCCTCTTTCTCTTGGCAGCGAAATCACTGAACCCACACATTTAACAGGCAAAACACGTTATCAAGAATACGTTCACCGTGTACGCGACTACATTCTCAATGGCGACTGTATGCAAGTGGTCCCCAGTCAACGTATGAGTTTACCGTTTAGCGACAAACCTTTGCATTTATACCGCGCCTTGCGCACGCTCAACCCATCGCCTTATCTGTTTTATTACGACTTTGGCGATTTTTATATTGTTGGTTCATCGCCTGAAATTTTGGTACGCCGTGAACAAGAAAAAGTCATCGTTCGCCCCATCGCAGGCACTCGTTTACGCGGCGCAACGCCAGAACAAGATGCACAAAATGCCGCCGAATTATTAGCTGACGAAAAAGAAATTGCCGAACACACAATGTTGATTGATTTAGGCAGAAACGATGTTGGCAAAATCTCGCAAACAGGCAAAGTGGCGGTAACCGACAAAATGGTGATTGAAAAATACTCACACGTGATGCACATTGTTTCCAACGTAGAAGGCTGCCTGAAAAACAATATTGGCAATATGGACATTCTTGCTGCCACGTTCCCAGCAGGCACGCTTTCAGGCGCACCAAAGGTACGCGCATTAGAAATTATTGAAGAATTAGAACCCGATAAACGCAATATTTATGGTGGCGCAGTTGGCGTATGGAGTTTCAACAACGATATGGATTTAGCCATAGCCATTCGTACTGCTGTAATTAAAGATAATGTATTACACGTGCAAAGTGGCGGTGGTATTGTTGCCGATTCACAAGAAGAAGCCGAATGGCAAGAAACCCAGAACAAAGCACGCGCCGTCCTTCGTGCCGCACAAATGGTGCAAGAGGGGTTGGATAAGTAAACAAGACCTTTGTTTGAAATCTAAAACTTTTGTAAAACCCACACTCACATTCGTCATTTTGAGTGTAGCGAAAAATCTTTTATAAAACAATGAATTGATGTTCTTTGTTTTAATGTGTGAACATCAAAATAATAGTTGAAACCTTTGCAAAACCTACTTTTGTTTCATTCGTCATTTTGAGCGCAAGCGAAGAATCTTTTATAGAACCATCAGTTAAGATTCTTCGTTTTCCTGCGAAAACGCAGAATGACGAGTTTTGCAAAGGTTTCTGACTTGATGCTTGCCAAAACGCGCCCATACACGCAAACGGCGAAAATCGTTTGCTGTTAAACTGTCTTGCCAAACGCATTGCCATAATATTTTTTCAGGCAGCTGCCATTTTAACCAGCATACGTAAGGTGTGATGACGCTGCCTGAAAGTAAGTGTGCTTCGTATGTAGCGTGCGAAAAAGTGAGAAAGGCTTGTGCTTTGGTGTTGATGGCTAAACTTTTGATGGGCATTGGTTCTTGCCAAGCCCAATATGTTGCGAGAATGGTGGCGATGCTGAATATAATGTTCAGGCTGCCTGAAAAAGACAGTTGAATCACTGCCATCAAACACAATGCAAAGCTTATGGCAATGATGCGACGTTGTTTGGAAACGCGAAAATGTAAAATAAACGGTAACATATTCAGGCAGCGTTAAACGATGTTTACACCAAATAGATGACCCATGAATGCGGTGCTGGCAAGGGCGATTATTCCCCAAAGCAACACGCGAATCAGCGCGGGCAATATGGGCGCACCACCTAGTTTTGCCGATGCAATGCCTAAAATGCTTAAACCCAAAAAAGTGGTGATGACCAACGCCCATTCGTCTTTTTCTGTAAACCATATCACACTTAATAATGGCAAAACCGCACCAATACAAAAGCTTAATGCACTGGCAATGGCTGCCTGAAAAGGGTTGGCGGATAAGGTTTCGGTAATACCGATTTCATCACGTGCATGCGCGGCTAATGCGTCGTGTTCGGTTAAGGCAATGGCAACTTGTTTGGCTAATTGTTCATCTAAACCGCGTGCGCGATAAATGGACGTGAGTTCTACTAATTCTTCTTTGGGATTGTTGCACAATTCGCGTTCTTCTCGCACTAAATCGGCTTTTTCGGTGTCGGCTTGACTGGATACGGAAACGTATTCACCTGCTGCCATAGAAATGGCACCACCAACTAATGCTGCTAATCCTGTGAGCAACACGGTTTCACTATTAGCGTGTGCCGCAACCAAACCCATTAGTAAACTGGCGGTGGAAATCAAGCCATCGTTTGCACCCAAAACGCCTGCGCGTAACCAATTGTTTCGTGAACAATAATGTGGGTCGCTGTGGGCAGAAATATAGTGGTGCGTCATAATGCTTGTGTTCCTTATTTTGAGCGTTTTATTTTGTTTGGTTTATAAGGTTATAACAAAGGTTTCAGGCTGCCTGAAAACAGGCATTCTCTTTATTCTTGTGCCAACGCATCAATAGGATTGAGTTTAGATGCGTTTTTTGCTGGCATATAACCGAAAATGATGCCAATAGCGGTGGAACAAACCACTGCACCAATGATGGACGCGGTGGAAAACGACATCGTGAAATCACCACTGAAACGATTAAAAATCGCGCCAATCGCAAATGAAATCAACACGCCAAGTAAACCACCAATCACACACAGCAACACGGCTTCAATTAAAAATTGTTGCAAAATATTGCTTTGACGCGCACCGATTGCCATACGCACACCAATTTCTTTGGTACGCTCGGTAACCGACACCAGCATAATATTCATCACGCCAATACCGCCAACAATCAATGAAATCAAGGCAATAGAAGAAATCAACATTGTCATCGTTGCGCTTGTGGATTCAATGGTTTGTTTAACGCTATCACTGTTTTGCAAGAAAAAGTCTTCTGTGCCGTGTCGCGCAAGCAATACTTCTTGAATGCCTTGTTCGGCAATTTGCGATTCAACACTGTCTTTTACTTTTACCGCCAAACTCCTCACGTGTTTGTCGCCACTGATTTGATGCATCAAAGTGGTATACGGAATATAAATATTCAAACTGTCCGACATACCAAACGCGCTATTTTCCTCCTCCAATACACCAACAACTGTCAACGGACGTTTATAAAACAAAATGGTTTTACCCAACGGATCTTCACCAGCTGAAAATAGTTTTCTTACGGTATTTTGATCCAAAACGACAACTGCTGAATTCTCGCGCACTTCTTTATCATCAAATAATCGTCCTTGCGCGATTTTTTTACCGAAAACATTAAAATATTGGTCGCCCACGCCATAAACAGTAGCCGTTAAATCTATATTGCGATAAGTGAGCGTGCCACTGCTTTGCGACATAGGCGTGGTGCTTTCAATAAAAGATAACTTTTCCAAAGCTTCACCATCAGCAACCGTCAACGTTTTAATGCGAAAACGCGTACGATCCCCAAAACTTTTACCAGGATAAACACTGATGGTATTAGTACCCATTGAGTTAATATCGCTCAAAATTTTCTCTTGCGAACCTTTGCCCAACGCCACAACCGATACCACCGCCGCAATACCAATAATAATCCCCAACATCGTCAATAAAGAACGCATTTTGTGCGCAATAATCGCCATCACCGACATATTTAAGGCTTCGGACACTTGGTCTTTATAAAACGCCAAGCCGTGTTTTTCTTCAATACTGCACACTTGGCTAGGATTGATTTCTTTGGATTTGCTGCTGTCTGAAATAATTTCACCATCTTTGATTTCAATCACACGATTGGCTTGTGCAGCGATTTTAGGGTCGTGCGTAACCATAATAATCGTATGACCATCGCGATAAAGCTGATGAATAATTTCCATCACATTTTCGCCACTTGCAGAATCTAATGCACCTGTTGGTTCGTCCGCAAAAATAATTTCGCCACCATTCATCAATGCACGCGCAATAGAAACACGTTGCTGTTGACCACCTGAAAGCTGGTTAGGGCGATTTCGTTCTTTTCCTTGCAAACCCAGTTTCGCCAATAATGATTTGGCTCGCTCGCCGCGCTGTTGTTGATTCACACCAGCATAAACCGCAGGCAACGCCACATTGTCTTGTGCAGAAATAGAGTTAATCAAGTTATATCGTTGAAAAATAAAACCAAAACGTTTACGGCGCAAAGCAGCTAACTCATCGGCTGCCATTTTAGAAGTTTCCACGCCCGCAATTTTATAATCACCCGAAGTCGGCGTATCCAACAATCCCAAAATATTCATCAACGTGGATTTACCCGAACCAGATTGTCCAATAATCGCAACAAAATCACCTTTTTCAATACTTAAATTGATGTTTTTCAACACGTGAACACGATTATCACCTTCACCAAAATAGCGATTGATATTGCAACATTCAATAAGAGCCATAACTTGCCTTTGTGTTTTCAGGCAGCCTTTTATTTAAAAATGCTGCCTGAAACTTTCTAATCATTAAAACAAATGGTTAAAATATTTTTCAGGCAGCTATTTTTGTTCATTAAAAACATTCGCATCTTTATCAGTAAAGTTTACAAACGTTTCAGGCTGCCTGAAAAACATTATCAACGCATACGCATCGGTGGCATTTTGCCAGCAGACATATTACCTTTATCTGTGCGTTCCGACAAAATCACTTGATCACCTTCTTTCAAGCCAGATTTAATTTCAGTATTCATACTGTCGCGCAACCCGATTTGCACTTCACGCTCACTGACTTGATTTTCTCCTTCCAATACGCGTACCATTTTTTTGCCGCCTTCTTTTGTCTTAATCGCAACCGTTGGCACCACCAACACATTGTCCACACCAGCAATTTCAATGGTATTTTGAGTGGTCATACCAATAGACAATTTACCATCAGGATTAGGCACAGTTGCACGCGCATAATAGTAAACCGCACTAGAAGTGGTATCTGTAGAACGACTGTATGAACCTTGCGACATTGTCGTCAAACCAGGATCCACACTATCCAACACAGTTTCCAAAGGTGCATCAGGCTCGGATAAAATGGTAAAGCTCACTTTTTGCCCTGCTTTAACTTTGGTTGCATCGCCTTCCGCAATTTGCATTTTGTTTAACATCGTACTCAAATCCGCCAATTGCACAATGGTCGGCGCAGTTTGATTCGCATTAACGGTTTGTCCTTGCTCCACCACCAAAGCAACCACTGTACCATCAGAAGGTGCAACAATACGCGTATAGCCTAAATCCGTTTCACTGGTATGAATCGCAATTTGCGTTTGTTTAATAGAAGAATTCAACTCTTCTATTTTCGCCTTTGCCGATGCCAATTCATCTTCTTTTTGTTCGTATTCTTCTTTGGACACCGCGCCTTCTTTTAACAACGCACTGTAACGATCAAATGAACGTTGCGCCGTTTTCAAAACAATTTTTGCCGAAGCTAGTTGCGCACGATACGTATCTAAACGCGCTTTATTGGTGTTCAGTTCATTGGTTTGCGACACATTATCAATTTGCGCAATCAAAT
>JAFSQZ010000004.1 GCA_017446355.1 Neisseriaceae bacterium | reverse complement strand
CAGCTTTGTTTGTATAAACAGTAAGACCGAAAAGCCCACTGTCAGCTATAATTTGGTCTATTGTAGCACGGTCTATTTACGTAAATGCTTAATTAACAGAAATTTTTAATATTTAATCAAAGCATAAGTAAAAACCTTTATAAAACCCTATTTTAAATACATACAACAAAACATATTACCTTTATTGTGATACAAGAATTCTTTACTGTATTTAGAATGACGAATAATGAAAGTCAATGGTATAAACTTTCAAGCTTCATATTTCATTTACACGAGAAAACAGAATAAATAGAGAAGACCACAAGGTGCATTATGATTATTAACATAAATGATAATTGGGGTGGAGCGGATTTAATTTCTAATAAAAATAATATTTTATTGGAATGTTATCTTTATGATTGCGATGCTTACAATTATGATATTGCTGCCGAAAAAAGAGCGTTGCATCAAAAAGAACTATACAAGAGATTACTCGAATATATTTTTAGTAGAAAATATATTGTTGAGAATTATATACCATACGCCTTGTTTTATACTCATTGCGATTTTGTTAATGACGAACTATTCAAAAAACCTTTGGATAAATATTGGTTTTTGAAGAGAACTTTTAAGGGTGAGTGGTTTAAGAATTTACAAGAACTGCAAGATGAGTTTATTTATTATAAATTCCATTCAAATAATGACGAATTATTTTTTCGTGCTGTAATTATGTTTGAATACCTAAAAAAATTTGAAAATAAAGAAACAGATGCTGAAAACTTCTTTAAGTTAAACCAATATTCTGAAAATCTTTATTTAATTCCAAAAACACAATCAGAGTGTATCAATGATTTTATAAATATGAAACACAATGAACTTAATAATTTTTTCAAGAAGCATATCAATATATTTATTAGTAGTAGTTTTACTGATGAAACAGGAAATGTGGGGGTAGAATTATCAGGTAATGGTGTTCATTCGTTATACAAAGAAATTCAAGAAGATTTTAAGAAAATCGATAAAGATAATTACGAATGGATTAGTAATAATTGCCATTGGTATATGTATCGTCAAAACTATGCATATACCGCTTTTAATTAAAACAAGCTATTGCAAAAATTGTGCGTGCATTATCCATTTTTAGAATCATCATATTTATCTCTAAAAGGTTTATTCTGTTCACACAACAGTTTTCAGGCAGCCTGAAAACGCGTACAATTTTGCGCCTTAAATTCAAACTAGGAATACCATGATTTACCCTATTTTATATGATGTCATTGTGGTTGGCGGTGGACACGCAGGAACAGAAGCCGCATTAGCTGCTGCGCGTATGGGGGCAAAAACTTTATTGCTTACCCATAATATAGAAACGCTTGGACAAATGTCGTGCAATCCAGCTATTGGCGGTATTGGTAAAGGGCATTTGGTGCGAGAAGTAGATGCTTTGGGTGGTGCGATGGCATTGGCAACCGATATGGCAGGTATCCAATTTCGGCGTTTAAATGCCAGCAAAGGTGCGGCTGTACGTGCTACACGCGCACAAGCTGACCGCATACTTTATAAAAGTGCCATCAGACAAATGTTGGAAAATCAAGAAAATTTAGAATTATTTCAACAAGCCGTAGATGACATCGTTGTAGAAGGCAATACTATTCGCGGTGTCAAAACCGCGATGGGCGTAACCTTTCAAGGTAAAGCCGTTGTTTTAACCGCTGGTACTTTTTTGGCAGGTAAAATTCATATTGGTTTGGAAAACTATGCAGGTGGACGCGCAGGTGATCCAGCAGCCCAAGCTCTTTCAGGCTGCCTGAAAGAATTAAACTTACCACAAAGTCGTTTAAAAACAGGCACACCTCCACGTATTGATGGCAGAACCATTGATTTTAGCAAACTCACTGAACAAGCAGGTGATACCCCCGTTCCTGTTATGTCTGTTCGTGGCAATGCGGCAATGCACCCCAAACAAATTTCTTGCTGGATTACGCACACCAACTTAAAAACCCACGAAATTATTCGCAGTGGATTTGACCGCAGTCCAATGTTTACAGGCAAAATTGAAGGCACAGGTCCTCGTTATTGTCCATCTATTGAAGACAAAATCAACCGTTTTGCTGATAAAGACAGCCATCAAATTTTTCTAGAACCAGAGGGTTTGAGTACCAATGAATACTATCCCAATGGCATTTCCACCAGTCTTCCTTTTGATATTCAACTGGGGCTGGTACACAGTATGAAAGGCTTGGAAAATGCGCACATTTTGCGTCCTGGTTATGCCATTGAATACGATTATTTTGACCCACGCAACCTAAAAGCCAGCCTAGAAACCAAAACCATCAATGGTTTATTTTTCGTAGGACAAATCAATGGCACAACAGGTTACGAAGAAGCCGCTGCACAAGGCTTATTAGCTGGGGCAAATGCCGTACAATTTATCAAAGAACAAGACCCACTTCTCTTACGTCGTGAACAAGCTTATTTAGGCGTATTGATTGACGACTTAATCACCAAAGGCGTAAACGAACCCTATCGTATGTTTACCAGTCGCGCCGAATACCGCCTACAACTGCGTGAAGACAACGCTGATATGCGACTCACCGAATACGGACATCAACTTGGTTTGGTTAGCGAAACACAATGGCGAGCATTCAATGAAAAGCGCGAACACATTGAACAAGAAATTCAACGCCTAAAAGCCACGTGGTATACCCCACAAAAGCTGCCTGAAAACGACCAAATCCGTGTATTGGGACAAAAACTATCACGCGAAGCCAATTTACACGACTTATTGCGTCGTCCCAATCTAAACTATGCCAACTTAATGAGTTTGCCCAACGCGCTGCCTGAAAATCCGCTTACGTCCGAAGAAATAGAACAAGTGGAAATTCAGGTGAAATATCAAGGCTATATTGACAGGCAAAACGAAGAAATCAACACACGCCGTGATATAGAAACCTTAAAATTACCCACCAATATTGACTACGCCAAAATCAAAGGCTTATCCACCGAAGTGCAACAAAAACTTAACCAATACAAACCAGAAACCGTTGGACAAGCCAGTCGCATTTCAGGCATCACACCAGCAGCCGTAGCATTATTGATGGTTCACTTAAAGCGAGGGTTTAAAGAAACGGAATAATTCAGGCTGCCTGAAAGATTTAACGATTTCAATTCAACACAAGGATAATGTTATGTCTTCGCCACAACAACTTGTTTTATCGGAAAATTTTAACTTTGCTATTTGGTTGCAAGCAGATATTGTGAAACCTGACAACATTCGTTCAGGCTGCCTGAAAAGTTTATCCGCTTTATCTGAAATAAAACAACAATTTGCTACCGATCATGTGGATATGACGATTGCTTTTGGGGCAGATTTTTGGCAGTCATTGCCACACGCAGATGAAGGGGGCGAAATTAAAAACTTTCCGTCTTATGGCAAGGGTAGGGCGGTGGCAACGCAGTGTGATTTG
>JAFSQZ010000064.1 GCA_017446355.1 Neisseriaceae bacterium | reverse complement strand
GCGATTGTGTTTTTTGCTTTCGCGGTATTTTGTGTGTTTGATTTTACCGTTTGCGTTGGTGTTACGGCTTGCGTTGGTGTTGGTTGTACTGGCTTGACTGGTGTTGCTGTTTGTGGTGTTGGCGTTTGCGCTGGCTGTGGCTTGGCTTGTGCTTGTGTTTGCACTGGCTTTGCTGTTTGTATTGTTGGCGTTTGCGCTGGTGCTGGTTTAGCCTGTACCTGTTGCACTGGTTTAGCTTGCGTTGTGTTTCGCACTTGTACTGTTGTCGCGCGTTCTTGTGTTGGTGCTGGTTTAGCTTGTACTGTTTTTGCTTGCGTTGGCTTGGCTTGCGCGATATTGCCACCGTTAAAGAGCGTACCACCGCTAACCGCGTATTCAAAAGCTTGGCTCTCTGACAAACCCAGTTTTAAACCTTGTTGATACAATATAGGCAGTTCATCAAGCATTTTGTGCGTTTCAGCTAGTGAATGCTGTGCTTTATCGCCTGAATAATAGCTACTTCCTGCTTTTCTAATAACAACTTGCTTGCCTTTTTTGGTTTTAATAACGCGTTTTGTATCTTGCAATACTGGTATTGAAGCCCATTCTTGCGCAAATGCTAATGCTGCCTTGTCTTTGCCTTTGCCTGTTTTTACATAGTTCTCAATTTCGCCCCTGTTTTTGGCTTTGGTCATTAACGCTGTACCTAGTCTTTCTTGCATTTGTGCGTCAAACTTTTGATTAACGTCAATGCCTAAATTTTTAACAAGCATTTTCATTGTATCAGGAATAATCTGATACTTACCTGCTGCAAAAATTTGCCCACTGGCTTGTAACTGCATTACTTGCGCAATGGTCTTGTTTTGCAGTGTGCCTTTATAGAGTGAATAACCGCTTTTTGCGCGTGCGTCTTTATAATTGGCAACGTCATAAGGGCTTTTGCCAAATGCCATACTTTCACCACTGGCAATGATTTTTTTCGCGCCACCAATCATTCTGTCTTTGATGTTAACGGCTTTTTCTTTAACATTGCTAGCGGTTCGGTTAATGGCATCACCTGCCTGAACAGCTACGTCTTTAACTTGCTCTGCTTTTTCGTTAATTTTATTGGCAAAACGTTCTTTGCGCGTGGTTATTTGTACTTGCCCACCACCGTGTTTTAAACGATAAAATGCGTCCGCTTGTTTTTGACTGCCCCAGTTAAAATGAATGTGTCCACCGCTGGAATTTTTACTAGGCTTGTTGTATTCATCTTGAATAAAGAAGTCATTACCCTTGCCAAGTCTGACAATTTCCCCTGTCTTTGGGTGTTTGCTTACCAGTTTTCCGTGAAAGCCTAGTGATGATAACTCATTGAATAAAGCGACTGATTGGTCATAAGCTGCCTGATTACTCCCTGATTTATTCACAATATCAAAGGCAAGCCCTTTTGTGTGTGTGGATTTTGGATTTTTCTTGTGATGATAGCCGTCATTGAATGCGCTGAAATATTTTAAATCGCCACCCATTTTATCGTTAACGTGCAACGCCATTGCGTAAGTACCAGCGTGTGCTTTTCCCCCTGCGGTACTTTCGTTGCTCTTAATCAATTTTTTGCTGGCTAACTGTTGCTTTAATGCGTTCGCGTCTTGTGTCGTTGCGCTTTTACCACCGACAACTTCTTTTTTCTTACCGTCAATTGCGTTTTCTACTTTCTGTCCGACTTCTTTCGCGGTATTTTTCACCGTTTCAACAGTATTGTTAACGGTATTTTTCACTGGTTCAGGCAGCTTGTTGTACATTTCGCCAAAAAAATTGCCTATTGATTGAAGAATATCTTTAAACTTTGCAATAACGCCACCAAAACCGCTAAAAATCCACCTGAAAGACGCAAAAACATCGCTATCAAACTTTTTACTTAATCCGTCCACAAACCCTGTAAAACGCTTTTTCATCGCTTTAACGCCAAGCAACAAAGGCAAAACAAACATAAGCAAGGCGGTTTCAATCAATCCAATATCGCCACCTACTTGTCTATTTTTTACGCCGTTGCCGTTTTTGCCGATAAATCTACCGTTTTTATCGCGTCTTGCATTACGGTTCGCGGTTTTATTTTCCTTTAAAATATTCTCTAAAATTTTTGTGGTTTTTTTGTCTTTTCGCGCTTGTTTTTTCTCCTTGTTTTTTTCCTGTCTTTGGACGGTTTTTACCTGATTATCATTGATTTTTTCGCGTTTTTCTGTGTTTTTTTCGCTTTTTTGGGCGATTTTTAGCGATTTTTGCGCCGTTTTTCCACTGTTTTGTGTGATTTTTTCGGTTTTTTCAGCGATTTTTGGTGTGGTATTTAATGGAATTTTTGGCTCGGTTTTTTGTATCACGCGTGATTTATTTTTTTCAGATGTTTTGGCAACATTTGGACGTTTCGCAATTTGTACTTTTTGCGTTTTTTGTACGTTCTGCGTTTTTTGTACTTTTTTCGTGTTCTGTACTTTTTGCGCGGTTCGTGCCTTTTCAGGCTGCCTGAAACCTTTGTGCAATAAGGTAATACTGCCTTTGTGGTGTGTGATGTTTTTGATACCACCACTGCGCTTTAATAGCTCATTGGTGTTTTCTAGAATTTTCTCAATATCGCGCTTTTGTTTTTCAGGCAGCAGAAAACCATCATCATCGTGCTTAATGTGAATATCGTTTTTGTCTTGCATTGTCTTTCCTTTTTTATTAGCCTGTTTGAATACCTAGCCGCGTTTTTACAATATGTTGTTTTTATTGATTATTTTTAATGTTTCAGGCAGCCTGAAAGAAAAAATGCCCTGCATTTTGCAAGGCATTCGGATGGATTAAACGGTTAACTCAATGCCTAGCTGTGTTTCTCTGTCGCGCACAAGTTGTTTCAACTCTGCATTGCGCTCTTGCAGTTTTTCAATTAAGGTTTTACGCGTTGATTTAATCCCTTTGGGCAATGCAACTTTTTTACGCGTTAAAGCAACTTGGAATTTATTCGCGTTTTTCTGCCACGCGTTAATCACTTCTACTGCTGCGGATTTAACATCGTCTTGATTTTTAATCGCTAAAATTTTGCCGTTCAGCAAGACTTGATAAATATCGCCTGTTTGTTTAACGCGCAATGTGATGCTTTGGCTATCGTTCATTACAAGGTTAATCGCGTTATAGGTTACGCCGTTTGCGCGTTTTGGGCGGTCAACACTGGATTGCGCAATAGCCTTTGCGTGTGCGCCAGCTTTTTTGAATAACTGTAACAGTTCTTTTGGTGCGGTTTTTTCATTGGGTTTGAGATTTTCTAGTAACATCTTTTTTTCCTTTTTCTTTGTAAAAATAAAGGGATAACTCATTAAGAATTATCCCTGTTTGCTTTTTAGGTTGTTTGAATTGTTCCTGTTTCAGGCTGCCTGAATATTTAAGACGCTAATGTTTTGATAATGGCATTAGCTGCGTTTACCGTTGTTTGATTAACGGCTTTGGCAATATCGTTTAAAAATTGATATTTTTGCACCTCGTTCTCTTGGTGTTGTTGCCAAGCTTGACTGTTGATTAAATCGTTTGCGTCTTTGATTTTCCACTGCAATACTTGGTTTAAATCAAGTTTCATCTGTATCGTGATTGTTTGCGCCAGTGTTTTCAGGTTTTCTAAATAGCGTTGCCGTTGTTTCATTGATAAGGGTATCAAAGCGAAATTTTACCAGTTCAACGCTGGTATCTCCTTTCTGCGATAGTATCGCGATACCGTCATTTGAATATATAATTTCTACGCCGTGTTTTAAGTGTTCTTGTGCTGCCTGAAAATGGTTGAAGAGTTCTAAAAATTCGCTTTCAGGCAGCCTTAAAATGCGCTGAATATTTTCGTGAATAAACTCATCTGCACTGCCTTGCCATTTATCGCCTTTTTGTCTGATTGTTGCTGCCATTGCGCCAATTAACCACGCGTTCTGTATATCCATTGAAACAATCACGCGTTCTATGTTTTCAGCGTATTCGGCTGTGAGTGGCACAATCTCTAAATCATCAAAATAATAAGGCGTTTCTTGATAATCTTGGTCTAGGTAAAAATCGGATAATTTGGATTGGTCGGTAATGTAAAAATCGCCTTGTTCTTGCGCGGTCAAGTAATGTGCAACAGCAAGTACGCGCTCTTGTACTGTCCATTCTTTAAGCGGTAGATTGGTTTTGGTGATGATTTTTTCTAATGCGCGTGAAATGCCCAGTTCGTTTAAGTGTGGCGGTATTTCACACAAGGCAATTGCGTCTTGTATGGTTAACTCTTGCATTTCTGCGTTTATGCGCTTGGTGATAAACGGTTGAATAAACATTATTGCTCATTCCTTTCTTGAATTTTAGCGGCTAACATTTGCGATTGTTGTCGGCTTTTTTCTTCTAGTACGGCTAATTTTTCCAGTACATCGTCTTTAACGTTTTGCGTTACGTCTATTTTCTCGGTGAACATTCCTAAATGCCTTGCTAAATTAACCAGCGCGGTCATTTGGTCGTGTATTTCAATTTCTAGCCCATCTCGCGTAATGCGTGCGCGTTTTAAAAGTGCTTTTGCACCTGTTTTTATTTTGCGCGTGTCGTTTAAATACAAACGTTCTATGCCGTATCCATCGCATTCAGGGCATTTTGGATTAGGGTCTTTGTTTGCCGTGTAGCCATAACCGCCTTTGTTGTTTGGCAATACGGCTAAATCTTTTGCTACGGCTTTATCGTATGCGTCTTGAAATTCGCGCTTTGTGCGCCATTGGTATAGATGATTTTTGCCATAGCAATATCTGCACGGTACGCGTCTTAATTCACTAATTTCGTTCGGATCTGAATGCGCAATATTGATTAACTGCGCCAATACGTCTTTTTGCGTGATTTGTATTTCGTCTTTTAACTGTTGTTGTCTTTCTTCAATCGCTTGTTTAATCAATGGATTGGCAAGCATTGTTGATGCGGTGCTACGCGCGGATTTTTCGCTGTATCCTGCGCGTTTGGCAGCCTGATAGCCGTTCAGGTCAACAAGGTACTCTTCAATAAATAATTGTTGTTTGTAGGTTAATTTTCCAATTGCGCCGTTCATTAGAATAAGGCTCCTTGTTCGGCTCGTTTTTCTTCTTTCAGTTGCTTGCTCGCGATTTTTTGATTAAGCAAGGCACTTTTCACAATGTCAAGTTGCTTTTCCAAAATACCCAACATTATTGAAAAATTTGCGCCCCCTTTCATATCTTGCCACGCGTCATTGTAGTTTTTGCTGATTAAGCGTTTACTCTGGTCAATAAGTTTTTCGGTTTCTTCCACAAACTTGTCAACTTCTAATTGTGCTGGAATGGAAACGGCACACAATGATGTAATCGCGTCTGATAGTTGTTGATTTAAACGCTGTCTAATCGGTATGGCAT
>JAFSQZ010000063.1 GCA_017446355.1 Neisseriaceae bacterium | reverse complement strand
TTTCAGGCAGCCTGAAAAAACGCCTGTCATTGCGAGCCTGATAAAATCAGGCGTGGCAATCTCCCCAGTACGAAGAACGCACCAAATAATTTCTCGGACACTTCTCCCCTTAACTTTATCCCTTTCCCTCTTCACACTCACCGCCTGCGGTACTTTAACAGGCATTCCTGCTCATGGCGGTGGCAAACGCTTTGCGGTGGAGCAAGAATTGATTTCTGCTTCTTCTCGTGCTGCGGTGAAAAATATTGATTTATCGGCTTTAAAAGGTAAAAAAGTTGCTGTGTTTATCGCGATGATGGGCGATCAGGGTTCAGGCAGCATCAGTGGTGGGCGGTATTCTCTTGATGCTTTGATTCGTGGCGAGTATCAGAATTTGCCAAAATCCATCACGCAATATACGTATCCAAACTATGAAACAACGGCGCAAACGGATACGGACGGTTTAACAGGAACAACGACTTCTACTTCGGTTTTAAATGCACCCAGTTATTCGGTTAATCGCAATGAAGGTCAAAACTTTCGTGGTGGAATGGGTTTAAATATCAATGGTTTGGGTGATTATAAAAATGAAACGTTGATACAAAATCCGCAAGATGCGGCGTTTTTTTCGCGTTTAATTCAAACGGTGTTGTTTTTAAAAGGGATTTCTGTTGTACCAAATGAGTATGCGGACGTGTTTTTATTTGTAAACGTTGATGTTTTTGGCACGATTAGAAGTCGCACGGAGTTTCATTTGTATAACGCAGAAAGTTTAAAGTCGCAAACGAAAATTGAGTATTTTGCGATTGATAAAATGACACAAAAAGTGGTTGTAAAACCAACTGTTTCGGCGTTTGAAAGTCAATATAAAGAAAATTATGTGCTGTGGACGGGACCGTTTAAAACGGTCAAAACCGTGCAAATGGCTGAACCTTTGTTGGTGGATTTTGCGGATTTGGTGGACGATGAAAATAAAGCAAATCATTCAGGCAGCAAAAAAAGTACCGTCATTCTGAACGAAGCAAAAAATCCCAGTTATCCACACAAAGATTCTTCACCTACGGCTCAGAATGACGCAACAGCATTTTCAGGCTGCCTGAAAACTTCTGTTGAAACCATTCCCAACGAAATTTCTTTGCAACCTATTGCCATTAGCAGTGAAATCATTCGCCAACGCCAACAAGGAGAAATCAAATGAAAAAGTATTTCTCTAAATGGTTGCAAACTTTTTCAGGCAGCCTGAAAGCAACACGCGGTGTTTTAAAAAGATTTCCACACTCGCTACACTCGTTCGCAATGACCGATTTTTATCTTTCAGGCAGCCTGAAAAATGCCGTCATTCTAAACGAAGCAAAAAATTCCAGTTATCCACACAAAAATTCTTCTCCTGTGGTTCAGAATGACGCAACAACACATTCAGGCAGCCTGAAACTTGTTTTGGCACTGATTTTGATGTTTTGTTGTAACATCACTTTTGCACAAACGCCAGACTTTGCCAATCCACAAAACTACAAACCAGGTGGCAAATACCGAATGTTTGGTGCAGGACGTGGCACGGTTGAAAAAGTGCGAAACACCATAAAACCCACTGCCAGCACTTCGTCCAAAGCAGGACCTTTGCGCCTTGATGCCAAAAGTTATGCAGGCTATGTGCATTATGAACAGAGCTTTTCCAATCACCCACTTTCGGAACACGGTCCATTTGTGAATGACCGCATTATGGAAGTTGGCGATTTTCATGGTAGCATTATCAATGGGCAAGCTGGTGTAGCCAAAGCGAAGATTACAGGTAGAGAATGGCACCCTGCTGATGCATACGATGCAGCAGATGGCGGCGACCACCCTTATGATAGTTATTATTACTATGTTCACGGCACGGTGCATAGTGTTTCTGTTCAACCGCTTGAATTGCCGAAACTGCCATCGTTTTCTAATCCTTTTAGTAAAAACAGTCAAAACAATCAAAATAATGGGCTGCCTGAAAAGAATGCTGCAACTGAAAACGATAGAACAAGGGATTTAGCTGGGTCAGATAATTTGCCCAATAGCCCAAATGGGCAGCCTGAAAGTAGTGATGTTGCAAATAATGGCGAAGTGCCGTTGCCGCAAGCATTGCCACAGCCACAAAGTAGTTTTTGGGACGGTTTTGCTGCTGGTTTTACAAATGGTGCAGTTAATGCTGTTTCTGATTTTGTTAATGCAGTAACCCACCCTGCGGATACTGTTAGAAATATTGGCGGTGCAGCGGCGACTGTTGCAACAAATCCAAGTGTTGTTAGTGAAGCTGTTGTTGACGCATACGATCAAAAACGTGCTGCTATTGAAAATGCGCAAAATAGCTTTGAACGTGGTGTTGAATCAGGTTCAACAACTGCAGCAATGGCGACATTTTTTATACCTGGCGGTCAAGCAGGTAAGGTGCAAACAGCTGGTGCTGTATTAGGTAAGGCAGCAAAGACTACAGATAGCGTAAGCGATGTAGCAAAGGCAGCGAAAAAGGTTGAAAAGGCTGAGGATACGGCTGGGGCTGGAAGCAAGACAGGTCGTGGAAGTTCTTTGCCTGTGCCTGAACCAACAAAGGTTACAACAAGTTCAGGGGAAAATTTGGTTTATCAGTCAAATCCAAAACATACAGCAGGACAGCAAGGATACAGCCCAAAAGCAGGAACTGAACCTAAAAATTCTGGTGATATTTTTTCTCGATCTGTTCAAGCAGGAGACAAACGATATGCACAAGATAACAATGGAAATATTCATCAATTTCATAATGATGGTAATGGTACTTGGCATTGGGCAGGTAGCACAAGTGATAAAACTGTCCCATTAAAATTATCCGACAATCTTAAAAAAGAATTGAAAAAAGCAGGTATGAACAGTAAGGTATTGAAAAAATGATTATTGGCAAAGGTTGGGATCATTGGGATTTTTTTCTGCAATTAGATGTACTAACTACCGCAGAAAGATTAGGAAATGATGTCCCTTGGATTTATGGTACATTTAATTTTTGGATTGATGATATTCCTTATCCAGGAAATGGAGTAAATATCACTTTTAATTCAACTGGTTGGTATATAGTTCAAGATTATAAACATATGTTGAATTATGAATATGACGGTTCAAATCTTTCATTAGAAGAAATCAATTTTGATGATGAAGACAATTATTTTGATGAAACAATTAAGCATCATTTGTATGATTGTGAATTTGGTGAATTGTCCGACTATGGTTTGCATGTAAAAATTGAAATTGTTGGTGATACTTTGAGATTTTTTTACTCTCAAAATGACGGTGCTTGGCAATTAAAGGAAATTCCTTTGGCTTATTACGAAAGCATTATCAAAAAGTTAGATGAGTTGTGTAAAGAAAATTTCAAATCTTTGCTTGATGATCGATTTAATAATGATTAAATCAAAATAAACAGCGAAAACCTAAAAAATTTTCGCTGTTTTATTAACTGACAATCTTAAAAAGGAACTGCAAAAAATGGGAATGAATAGTAAGGTGTTAAAAAAATGATTATTGGAAAAGGCTGGGAACATTAGGATTTTTTTCTGCAAATTGATGCTGTGTGTCAATCTGAAGATAAGGATTTTACTTACGGTACATTTAATTTTTGGATTGATGAAATTCCATATCCAGGAAGTGGAGTAAATATCACATTAAATTCAACTGCTTGGTCATTTATTCAAAATTATGAAAGAATTTTGAACTATGAATATGATGGTTCAAATATTCCTTTTGAACAAATTAACTTTGAAGACGAAGATAATTATCATGATGATAATATCAAGCATCATCTATTTGATTGGACTGCTTGCGAATTATCCGATTACGGCTTGCGAACCAAGCTTGAAATTGTCGGTGATACTTTGAGATTTTTCTATTCTCAAAATGAAGGTTCGTGGAAATTGAAAGAAATTCCGTTGGCTTATTATGAAAGTATTATTAAAAAGTTAGATAAGTTGCATAAAGAAAATTTCAAATCTTTGCTTGATGATCGATTTAATAATGATTAAATCAAAACAAATAGCGGAAACTTAAAAAATTTTCGCTGTTTTTATTTTCAGGCAGCCTGAAAGTTTTAATAGATTGAAAATATTTCATTTTTATTGTTAGATGTATTCGGTATACTGCCTGAAAAGAATGATTAAGACGCGTGTGCAACAAGTTGCACCCCCTACGCTTGCTTTACGTTTGTATAACAATTAGCACGCTATAATAAATAACCAAACAGTTTTAAATCATTTAACGCCTTACTGGAAATGTGAATAGAGTTCACCCAAAATCAATTAATGGTCAATCTGTTATTTCCCAACATTATCCGCCAACCAAAAGCGAATTAGGAAAGTAAAATGCTGTCTGAATTGTCAAAACATATTGAATATATGAAATGGGAT
>JAFSQZ010000062.1 GCA_017446355.1 Neisseriaceae bacterium | reverse complement strand
AACGGTTGCAAGATTTTCAATCAAATCCATTGGATCAACATTACTGTTTGCTGCCACCATTATAGGGGCTGGTGAAGTTGCAGTTGTTGCATCGGTGAGATTTTGTTCGTTATTTTGATTGGCGTTTAATGAACCCAAGTAAAAACCACCTGCAAATAATGCGCCTGTGAGTAACAAGGCAGAACCACCTAATCCAGCTTTGACATATGGTTTATTCCACCAAGCGCGACGATACATTTCTTTTTCTAATTCTTTACGAATTTTTCTGCGTAAAGCATCTTCTTCTCTTTTTCTGGCTTCTTCTTTTGCACGTTTTTCATCGTAGTCGCGTCCTGCCTTCATTGACATACGCTCTTCCCATTTAATGCGATGTATACGAATGGCGTGAGCGGAGTTGTTTTTTAGAGAAAATTGACAAGTAGGACAAGTGGCTGGCAATGGAGTGTTTAAATGGGTTCTACAAACAGGACAAGAATCAGTGATTTTTTGTGTAGAACGCTCTTCAAGAGCGAGAAGTTCTAGACATAATTGACGTTTTACTTTTAGCCCTAAATTTGAAAGCTGGGTAACGATTTTATCAGCTTCTTCTTGGGTTGCTTTTGAAGCAATTTTGACTGTTTTTCTTTCTTCCAAGAGAGCAGCTATGATTGCATTGACTTTTTGTGGTTTTTGAAAAAGTTCATTGAGTGCGTGTTGAATCTGTTCTTTATTTACACTTGCGGGGGGGGGGGAGGAGCTACAAAAACATCGAACAAAACAGCCTTATCTTCCATATTTAAAATCCTATTTCTATTGTTTTTTATCATTGAAAAAACTGTCTTTCCATTTTTTGAAAGACAGTGCCTAACCGCAAAATTCTAAACCAAAAATAATAACAAAACAATAAGCAAATAATTCCCTATTTAATGCCTTACAACAATTAAATTGTTTTCAGGCAGCCTGAAAACATTGTAGCTGATTTTATTGATTAAGCAGGTTCACACCATTCATTTTCTTCTGCTGCCAAAGCCAGTGCATTGGCTTTTTGTAGCAAAGCATCGCACAACACTTCTTCGGTATGCCCATCGGCAACTTTTTCACGCGCCAAAAGCAAGGTGCGTGGAAAATACGCACGCACTTGTTCATAATCGTGTAACACAGCAATCACGGCCTTACCTTGTTGATTTTCTTGACGCAATACTTCCAATAATGCGTAAGTTGTCCGCGCATCTACTGCATTAAATGGTTCATCTAACAATAAAAATTTGGCATTTTGTACCAACATTCTTGCCAACAAAATTCGTTGAAACTGTCCATTAGACAATTCGTGAATACCACGAAGCGCGAAATCTTCCATTTCTACGCGTGCCAAAGCTGCCTGAACACGTTTTTTTTGCGCGGCATTGACTTTACCAAAATAGCCTATTTCATACCATAAACCCATTGCCACCAGTTCAAATACACTCATTGGTTGCGTACGATCAACATCTGCTTGTTGTGGTAAATAAGCAATATCATAACTGGCTAATTGACGGCGATGAATACGTCCTTCATCAATACGCAATAAACCCATAATGGTTTTTAATAGCGTAGATTTTCCCGCACCATTGGGTCCAAAAATAGCACACATATCGCCTTCGTGAAAACGCGTGCTAACATGATGCAAAACGGCACGCGCACGGTAGCTTACCGTTACATTTTCAATTTCAATCATATGGACACCGCCCAAAAATATACTGCCCAAACCACCAGCACACCCAATAATGCAATCAATAGACGTTGCCAAAAACCTGTTAATAAAAGTGAAAATTTCATAGATAATAGTGTTTTGACTTAAAGATTTGCTATTTTATAACAATTTATGCCCCCTGAAAAACTTGTCATTTGTGGCGTGTGCCATACTCAAAATAATAATGTTTACAAAGGTTTCAGGCAGCCTGAAAACATACAGGAAAAATACGATGAACAAAATTATTGGTTTTATTGGATTGGTTTTGTTTGCTTTTTTTGCTTTGGCAACGTGGTTTGGTTGGATAACGTTCAGGCTGCCTGAAAACAAAAGTAAACACGCACTCATCAATCAATCGGCAGTGTTGTCCAAAATTCATGAACTGAATTATTTGGAAAGTACGGCTTTTTACATTGATTCCATTATCCGTACCGAAAAACAAGGCAATTGGTTTGCACTTTGGCAAGACAGTCAAAAAGGCATTTTTATTGCCAAAGGCAGCGCAGTGGCTGGTTTGGATTTAAATAAAATTCATACGCAAGATGTAACGGTGCGTGATGATGAAATCATTATTCGTCTGCCACCTGTAGAAGTTTTATCGGTGCAGCTTAATCATTTAGAAGTATTTGATTTACGCACAGGTGTTTTGAATTTATACCAAGCAGATTTTAGTGTTTTAGATGCCGTGCAACAACAAGCCAAACAACAAATTTTGCGCCAATCTTGTCAAAACGGTTTGTTAGAACACGCAAAAGAACGTAGCCAGCAACAGTTGCAACAATTATTTGCATTAAGCAATATGAAAGTTTCCTTTTCTCCATCTGATGCGCCAACAAAATGCGTTATGCCTAAAAATGCCAGATAGTAAGTTTTACAAAATTTATATTTATTAAATAGAATTTAAAATCAATAAATTAAGTAATAATGCCTTGAACAATAACTTTTTTTCTTGACACACAAGGAAACGAACAATAAAATTCAATTCTTTTTAAAGGCGAATTAGCTCAGTCGGTTAGAGCAGAGGAATCATAATCCTTGTGTCCGGGGTTCGAATCCCTGATTCGCCACCAAATGGCAATGAGTTGAAAATAATGTTTTCAACTCATTATTTTATAGGGGGTATAGCTCAGTTGGTAGAGCGCTTGCATGGCATGCAAGAGGTCAGCGGTTCGATCCCGCTTATCTCCACCAATTAAAAATGGGTTAGCTTTTTGGCTAACCCATTTTGTTTGTGCGTAATGTTTTTATACCACACCTTGCGCCAACATTGCTTCGGCAACTTTT